>JAAZLV010000005.1 GCA_012799155.1 Bacteroidales bacterium
TGCTCCGCCTGTCTGGCCATGAACGATGACAAGGTGCCCGCCGGCAAGTACGCCGTCTCCACCTCCAACCGCAACTTCGAAGGACGACAGGGTCCCGGTGCACGCACCATCCTGGCAGGACCGCTGGTGGCGGCCGCAGCGGCGGTAAATGGCAAAATCACACAGCCTTAAGAAAGCGGTCAGTGATCAGTTATCAGCAAAAAGATATTAGTAACAAGAAAGAAAATGGAAAAGTTTCAGACAATCACATCTACATATGTGCCACTTCCAATTGAGAACGTGGACACCGACCAGATCATCCCGGCCCGCTTCCTGAAGGCCACCACACGCGACGGCTTCGGCGACAACCTCTTCGCCGACTGGCGCTACGACAAGGAGGGCAACCCCAAGGAGGACTTCGTGCTGAACGACCCCACCTACAGCGGTGAGGTGCTGGTGGCAGGTAAGAACTTCGGTAGCGGCAGCAGCCGCGAGCATGCCGCCTGGGCCATTGGAGGCTACGGCTTCAGGGTGGTGGTATCGAGCTTCTTCGCCGACATCTTCCGCAACAACGCCCTTAACAACGGTATCCTGCCGGTAGTGGTGAGCGAATCATTTCTGCGTGGTCTTTTCAATGCCTCGAAAGCCGATCCCAAAAGCAGCGTCACAGTCAACCTGGAAGAACAGACCATCACCAACAATGCAACGGGTGAGAGCGAGCAGTTCGAGATCAACACCTACAAGAAGGAATGCCTGCTCAAGGGGCTCGACGATATCGACTTCCTCCTATCCAACAAAGACAAGATAGAGGCGTATGAACAGCAACGCCCATATGCTTACTAATCCTAAATGAGATGAAAGCGGTAGCTGAGAAGAGAAGAATAGAGATCATGGATACCACGCTTCGCGATGGGGAGCAGACCTCCGGTGTATCCTTTGCAGCTCAGGAGAAGGTGAGCGTTGTGAGCCTTCTGCTGGAAGAGCTGAAGGTAGACCGCGTGGAGATCGCCTCAGCCCGTGTCTCGGAAGGTGAGTTCCGCTCGGTACAGAAGATGGCGAAGTGGGCTGCCGCCCACGGCTACCTGGACAGGCTGGAGGTGCTCGGCTTCGTAGATGGCGGTACCTCGCTCGAGTGGATCTCCAATGCTGGCTGTCGTGTGGTGAACCTGCTCTGCAAAGGGTCGCTCAAGCACTGCACCTGGCAGTTGCGCAAAACGGTGGAGGAACACCTGGCCGATGTGAAGAAGACAATCGCCATGGCGAAAGAGAAAGGGATGACGGTGAATCTCTACCTGGAGGACTGGTCCAACGGAATGCGCGACTCGAAGGAGTATGTCTTCCAGATGATGGACGGGCTCAAGGATGAGCCGGTGACCCGCTTCATGCTACCCGATACGCTGGGGGTACTCAACCCCGATGAGGCATACCAGTTCTGCAGCGAGATGATTGCCCGTTACCCGTCGCTACATTTCGACTTTCATGCACACAACGACTACGACCTGGCGGTAGCCAACGTATACAATGCCCTCAAGGCGGGTGTGAAAGGGGTACATGTCACGGTGAACGGTCTGGGTGAACGTGCAGGTAACGCACCGCTCACCAGCGTGGTGGCGCTGATCCATGACCACCTGGAACTGGAGACCGGCATCGATGAGTCGCACCTCTACAACGTAAGCAAGGTAGTAGAGACCTACTCGGGCGTGCGAATACCCAAAAACCGTCCCATCATCGGCGACAATGTCTTCACGCAGGTGGCTGGTGTCCATGCGGATGGCGACAAGAAGAAAAACCTATACTACAACGACCTGATGCCGGAGCGCTTCGGCCGTTTCCGCGAGTATGCCCTGGGCAAGAACGCCGGCAAGTCGAACATCATCAAGAACCTCGAGACCCTGGGCATCGAGCTGGACGACGAGTCCACCCGCAAGGTGACAGCCCGCATCATCGAACTGGGCGACAAGAAAGAGATCGTGAACCTGGACGAGCTGCCCTACATCGTCTCCGATGTGCTCAAGAACGGTCTCGAAAACAAGGATATCCAGATGCTGAACTACTCGCTCACGCTGACCGACGGGTTGCGACCCACCGCCACGGTAAAGCTCAGCATCAAAGGTGAGATCTACCAGGAGACGGCTGCCGGTGATGGCCAGTACCACGCATTCTCAAAGGCGATGTACAAGATCTACCGCAAACTGAACAAGGAGACACCGGAGCTGATCGACTACGAAGTGGTGATCCCACCCGGAGGCCAGACCAACGCTTACGTGCAGACAATCATCACATGGAAGTTCGACGGCAAGGTATTCAAGACCCGTGCCCTCGATATCGACCAGACGGTGGCGGCCATCAAGGCGACATTGAAGATGCTGAACATGATCGAGAGCGGGAACATACCCAACATGAATTATTTGCAGTTGCCGTGATCAGTTGTCGGTTTTGGAAGAGAAAAACTGGCAGGTGCAGGAGAATAGATTATTTTTGTGAACAATTATAGAGAATAGAACAAACAATATGGAGTTAAAGATAGCAGTACTGGCGGGCGACGGAATAGGCCCGGAAATCATGGAGCAAGCACTGGAGGTGACCAAAGCCGTATGTGCAAGGAAGGGACACACACTCTCACTGAAGGAAGGAATCGTGGGCGCCTGCGCCATCGATGCCACAGGTGATCCCTACCCGGAGGCTACTCACAACCTTTGCATGGAAAGCGATGCCGTGCTCTTCGGTGCCATTGGTGACCCGAAGTATGACAACAACCCCAACGCGAAGGTACGTCCCGAGCAGGGACTGCTCCGCATGCGCAAGCAGCTGGGCCTTTATGGCAACATCCGTCCCGTGATGACCTTTCCCTCGTTGATCCACAAGTCGCCCCTGCGGGCGGACCTGGTGGAGGGTGCCGACTTCGTCTGCATTCGCGAACTGACAGGTGGCATGTACTTCGGACAGCCGCAGGGACGCAGCGAGGATGGCAACACCGCCTACGACACCTGCATCTACACCCGCGAGGAGGTGGAACGAATCCTCCACCTTGCCTACAAGTTCGCCGGCCAGCGACGCAAGAAGCTGACGGTGGTGGACAAGGCCAACGTGATTGCCACCTCCCGTCTCTGGCGCCAGATCGCCCAGGAGATCGCTCCTCAGTACCCCGACATCGAAACCGACTTCCTCTTCGTCGACAATGCCGCCATGCGGATCATCCAGTGGCCGAAAAGCTTCGACGTGCTGGTGACGGAGAACCTGTTCGGCGACATCCTCACCGACGAGGCTTCTGTAATCACCGGATCGCTGGGATTGCTCCCCTCGGCCTCGATGGGGATCCACACTTCGCTCTTCGAACCGATACACGGCTCCTATCCGCAGGCTGCGGGTAAGAATATTGCCAACCCCCTGGCGATGATCCTCTCGGTCGCCCTGTTGTTCGAATATGGCTTCGACCTGATGGAGGAAGGTGCGATGATCCGCGAGGCGGTAAACGCCAGCATGGAGGCGGGCATCGTCACGGAGGATATTGCCGACGGCGGCAAGGCTTATAGCACCAGCGAGGTAGGGAGCTGGATAAAGGAATATTTGGTTCAAGGTTCATAGTTCAAGGTTCACAGTTCACGGTTTTATAACATCTAACAAAGAACCTCAACCCAAGAACGAAAAACAACAACGTACCAACGTATCAACCAAACAACGGATAGTATAATGAGCAACAACAATCATACAGGAACAGCGGGAAAGAAAGATCAGCTGCGCAGTGCGACAAGCACGCAGGGACGACTGATGGCCGGTGCACGTGCCCTCTGGCATGCCAACGGGATGACTCGTAGCCAGATGGGCAAACCCATCATCGCCATCGCCAACTCCTTTACCCAGTTCGTGCCGGGACACGTGCATCTGCACGACATCGGTCAGCTGGTGAAGCAGGAGGTAGAGAAGCTGGGATGCTTCGCTGCCGAGTTCAACACCATCGCCGTGGACGACGGCATCGCCATGGGGCATGACGGCATGCTCTACTCGTTGCCGTCGCGCGACCTGATTGCCGACTCGGTAGAATATATGGTGAACGCCCACAAGGCAGACGCGCTGGTCTGCATCAGCAACTGCGACAAGATCACGCCGGGGATGCTGATGGCCGCCATGAGGCTCAACATACCCACCATCTTTGTCTCCGGGGGACCAATGGAGGCGGGCAAGATTGGCGACCAGCAGATCGACCTGATCGACGCCATGATTGAATCGGCCGACGACAGCATCCCAGACGAGCGGATATCACAGCTCGAAGAGCTGGCTTGTCCTACCTGTGGCTCCTGCTCCGGCATGTTCACCGCCAACTCAATGAACTGCCTCAACGAGGCAATCGGTCTGGCGCTGCCAGGCAACGGCACGGTACTGGCCACTCACGTGAACAGGAAGCAGCTCTTCCTGGATGCAGCGCGCCAGATCGTGGAAAATGCCTACAAATATTACTTCGATGGTGACGAGAGCGTGCTCCCCCGCAACATCGCCTGCCGCGAGTCCTTCCTCAATGCCATGACGCTCGATATTGCCATGGGGGGATCGACAAACACCATCCTCCACACGCTGGCCATCGCCCACGAGGGGGAGATCGACTTCACGCTCGACGACATTGAATCGCTCTCGCGACGAGTACCCTGCATCTGCAAGGTGGCACCCAACTCCGACAAATACCACATTCAGGACATCAACCGCGCCGGTGGCATCATGGGCATCCTGGGTGAGCTGGCCAAAGCGGGATTGCTCGACACCACGGTACATCGTGCCGATGGTATGACGCTGGCAGACGCGATCAGCAAATATGACATCAACAAGACAGAACCCGATGCGGAAGCGCTGCGCATCTACTCCTCGGCACCGGGCAACCGCCGCAACCTGGTGATGGGTTCGCAGGATGCACGCTTCCGGGAACTGGACAACGACCGTGAGGGGGGCTGCATCCGTACCGTGGCAA
>JAAZLV010000327.1 GCA_012799155.1 Bacteroidales bacterium
CCTTTCAGCACGGTACCCATGGCACCGATCTCCTTCGCTACCTGATAGGCCATCGCCTCCAGTACCTCGCGGTGTTTCTTGTCGCCATCCTTCGCCTCCCGTTCGACAATATAGGCATCATTGGTACCCAGGTAAGCCATCATTCCCCCTTTTCCCACAATCATCTCCGACATCTTTTCGTAGCTGTATATGCCGCTGAAAGCCACCTTCAGCAATTGTCCGACGGGCAGCGATCCGGTACGTTCAGGTGAGAAGGGGCCGTCGCCATCCAATCCCTGGTTCACATCCACCACCTTTCCCTTCAGATGGGCTCCCACGGTGATCCCTCCACCCAGGTGTACCACGATCAAGTTGAGATCTTCATATTTCTTCATGATCGACTTGGCATGTGCACGGGCAATCGCTTTCTGGTTCAAGGCATGGAAGATTGATCTTCTCTCAAAAAGAGGATGCCCCGAATAGCGGGCCAGCGGCTGTAACTCGTCCACTACCACCGGATCGGCAATGAAAGCCTCAGCCGAGGGGAGAAGCTTCGCGATGTCGTATGCGATCAGTGCCCCCAGGTTGCTGGCATGCTCGCCCCGCTTGCAGGCTAGCAGATCGTCGCGCATGGCATCGTTCACCCGGTAGACGCCAGATGCGATGGGCTTCACAAGGCCCCCACGACCGATCACTGCATCGATCGATTCCACCGGCACATCTGCACTCTTCAGCTCATCATAGATGATATCCTTCCGGTATTCGTACTGATCTGTAATCTTTTCGAAGCGACGCAACTGGTCGGGTGAATGCTTGATGGTTTTCAGGAAGATCACTTTCTCCTGCTGGTAAATGGCGATCTTGGTAGAGGTAGATCCTGGATTGATTACCAGGATGCGGGTGTTGGTTGCCATAGGTTGCTGGTTTTGTGGTTTTATTTATTTTGATGATTATCTGATCACGGCTCCCAATGCGAGGGAGAGTAGTTTGCTACGGTCACTGTCCGACCGCGAGGTGAGTACGATGGGCACAGTTGTCCCGGTCACAAGAGCCGCCGAGACAGCCCCCCCGAGGAAGTTGAGCGCCTTGTAAAACATGTTCCCCGCCTCTATATCGGGAGAGAGGATCAGGTCTGCGTTACCGGCTACCTCGCCATCGATGCCCTTGAGCAATGCTGACTCGCGGTTAAAGGCGATATCAATGGCGAAGGGACCATCCACCACACAGCCCGGCAACTCTCCATTGCGGTTCATCTCCTTCAGTGCCGCAGCATGCAGCGTAGCCTCCATCTTCTGGTTCACCTTTTCTACTGCCGCAGCCACCGCTACCTTGGGATTTGTGATTCCTATGCGGTGACAAAGCTCCACGGCGTTGAGCAGGATCTGTCTCTTGCCTTCCAGGTCGGGTGCGATGTTCATCGCAGCATCAGTGAGGCCAAATACCTTATGGTAGTAGGGCGTCTGGAAGAAAGCCACGTGACTCAACAACCCACCGGTATTGAGTCCCTTCTCCTTGTCGAGCACCGCTTTCAGCAAATCGGCAGTACCCACATGTCCTTTCATCAGCATACTGGCGCGCCCCTCTCTCACTTTCGCTACGGCAATTTGAGCGGAGACGGCAGCACCCTCACGGTTGTCCAGCACCTCCATCTCACCGGTCGAAATACCTGCATTGCGGGCTGATGTTGCAATCTTGTCACTGTCACCAATCAGCAAAGGGGCTACGAATCCCTCCTGCATGGCATGATACAGGGAAATCAGCACATCCTCATCCTCAGCGGCAGCCACCACAACGGTACATCTCCCCCTCTCTTTGGCGCGTTGCACCAGTTCAGACAAATCGTGAATCGGCATAATAGTAATATTGAAACTTGACCCTTACAAAAGAACAAATTTTTTCGCATATTTCTCCCAATCCCACAGTTATTTTAAGCAAAATGAAAATCAATTTTTGTGTATCACGATATAGCGGTGCCTGTTAATCAGCTTGTCGATATATGCAGTAGCAGCTATTCTTTCCAGGATGAAGAGATACTTTAAGATGCGCTGCATATTTTCACGAAATCGTTGGTCGTCGATCGACTCAGTTGCCCTCCGGATCAACCGTTTCAGATGATCCTCATCGGGTTTCACCTGTGCGAAATCATGCATGATCTTCAACAGCGCTTCGTCTCGTTCCTCTTTACTGGAAAAGGGTTTCAGCGGAAGGCTGTCGGTATACTTATCCATCTTCTCAATGTAGTCGATGCATCCGCCACCCCTCAGGGTATGAAAGAAGTAGATCCTGATCGTGTTGAATTGCGGTGCTCCTTCAATTTCAAAAACGAACCTGGGGATCCCCTGGTAGTAGAACCTGGATACCTGTTTGATTTCGGGGATATTCTTCCGTTTCAGGTCACTCTCGGTGACGACTACTCCCCGCAGGTTACTGAAAAAAATTCTCTTTGTTCCCATCTCTTGTTATTTTCTGTTGGTAAAAAAATGACAGGACAGGATCAAACCGGGCAGCGGCATCACGCATTCGTGAAACGGTGAAAAGGCACAAAAAAAATCTTTCATAATGCTCGTATTTAAAATGATAGCATCATAAAAGATTGGCAGACTGCTTTTTTTGGACTGTTGTCCCGCATGCTGAACCACCGTGGCTTTGCTGCTCGGTTGGTATCCTGTCGGATTCCTGATGCTGATGCAAAGATAGGACATTCATCCCGAAAAACAAAGAATCGGGATGATTAAATGGCACCGGGTAACATGATCACAGTCGATCAATACGCCGTTATTCAGACAACAGTTGCTGTGCTGCCAGCACCAGGAACATGTAGTGGGAGGAGCCTCCGCCCATCACATACTCCACCTGCTGCCACAGGAAGGGGAACTCCAGCAGTTCGGGAAAGTCGGGACGGATTAGCGCCGTACCGGAAACCACTCCCCCGGGGATATAGGACCAGTCCGCACGATTCAACCCATACCCCACCGTAGCCGACTGGGCACCCACTCCGGAGGCGAACGACGCAGTATTGGAACCGGGGTGACATCCCAGAATGAAGTTGAGGGCATTGAAGATGAACTCCGGACCGAAGATGTCGGGATAGGCAGTGTGGAGGAAGTAGTGGTTGTAACCAAAACGCTGTATATCCCAGCCGGCACCCCAGATATTGGGTCGATAGGGAACGCCGTAAGGTGTTTCTGCGCCCTGTTCCTCCAGCTGATCGCGAAAGCCCTGCAGGGCATCTCGGACTGCTTTGGAGAACCGGGCATCGTTCATCTTCTGCTCGGCACGACCCACGAACCAGCCCACACGTTCAATGTTATCCGCTATAAATTCACGCTCCTGCAAAAGAACGTTCCTGTATTGCTCTTCACCGGTGGTCAGGTAGAGTTCCGTTGCGGCGTGCAGTTTCGATGCTTTCGATGGTGCTGCCACAGGCGTCCTGTCGAACAGTTCGCGGGCAATCTCCAGAGCCTGGACACTCAGCGTATCGTTAAAACCTTTCAACACACGTGAGGTGGCGGCCAGCTGAGCGGCAGTGGTCAACTCACGGGTAGGGTTCTCCTCTGTGAAGACCCAGCGATCGTCTCCGTTCCCGGGGTTGTTGTCGGTCATCGCACCCGCATCGCCCAGCATGACGTATTGCCGGAGGTCATTGCAGATGATGCCGCGATACAATCGGCCCAGGGCGCGGTATCCGCCCACCACGCTCAACGCACCATGCTCAATCTGCTGCAGCATGTCAGGTTTTCCATCCGGCTGATGGATCTCAACCACCCGGGAGGTCTGGTCGATGGCGGTGGCATCGTACTGCTTGCCGAATGCTTCATAGGCCAATGCCAGGATATAGGTCTCACCCGCCTGGGATTCCACGCGCAGGTCGAAGTCCCCCGCATCGTGCCAGCCGCCGACATTCAATCCCGCTACCGGATCACCCGGGCTGAACTTCGTAAGGGTAGAGGGACCCTGCACATAGCCGTCGATGTGGTTGAAGTCGACGGGAGCCATCCGGGCGTCATCCATGTGACAGAAATCATGCCACACACGATATTTCTCATTCACCCGCA
>JAAZLV010000328.1 GCA_012799155.1 Bacteroidales bacterium
CATTGCCCTGCGCAGCGATGAGCTGGCAGGAATCATTCGCAAGGATCATCCCCTGGTATATGAAAAAACCGCTCAAAATCAATTCATATAAATGGAACAAAAAATTATACTTAACACCATTGAAGAGGCCTTGGAGGAAATCCGAAAGGGTAACTTCATCATTGTGGTAGATGACGAGGACAGGGAGAACGAGGGGGACCTGGTGATCGCTGCCGAGTGCATTACACCCGAAAAGATAAACTTTATGGAGACCCATGCGCGTGGTCTTATTTGCGCACCAATCACCAGAGAGCGAGCCGAGGAACTTGATCTGCCTATGATGGTTTCGCGTAACACATCCGTTCATTCGACTCCCTTCACCATATCCATCGACTTGCTCACGCACGGATGTACAACCGGTATTTCGGCTTACGACAGGGCACAGACCATTCTGGCATTGGCACGAAAGGAAACAGCCCCCGAGGACTTCGGCCGCCCCGGTCACATCTTCCCGCTACGTGCACAGACTAAAGGTGTGTTGCGCAGGGCGGGACATACCGAGGCTACAATCGACTTTGCACGCCTCGCTGGCCTCTATCCTGCGGGAGCACTCGCCGAAATAAAGAGAGAGGATGGCTCCATGGCACGGTTGCCTGAGCTGATGGCGATGGCTCGCAAGTTCGATCTGAAGATAGTATCAGTGGCCGACCTTATCAAGTACCGACTTAAGAGTGAGTCGCTCATTGAACGGGGGGAATCGGTACAACTGCCCACTGCCTATGGTGACTTCAGGATGATTGCCTTCCAGCAGATCTCTACCGGCCAAGAGCATGTGGCTCTTATCAAGGGTGAGTGGGGTGAAGATGAGCCCCTGCTGGTGCGGGTGCACTCCTCCTGCATGACCGGTGACATCTTCGGTTCTATGCGTTGTGAGTGTGGTGAACAATTGCACAAGGCATTGCAACTGATAGAGGAGGAGGGTAAGGGTGTGCTGGTTTACCTGAACCAGGAGGGCCGCGGCATTGGTCTGATGGCTAAGGCGGCAGCGTATAAACTACAGGAGGAGGGCCTCGACACTGTTGATGCCAACCTGCACCTCGGCTATCTGGCCGACGAACGTGACTATGGTGTAGGTGCCCAGATCCTGCGGAGTCTTGGGGTATCCAAGATGCGACTGATGAGCAACAATCCCACCAAGCGTATCGGCCTGGAAGCCTATGGTCTCGAGGTTGTGGAGAACGTGCCACTGGAGATAGAACCCAACGCTTACAACCATTTTTATATGGAGACCAAGAAAAAGCGGATGGGTCACCAGCTGAAAAGCTTCAAATAAAACATTTACAGCTGCACACTGTGTGGGGTGAAATGAAACAACTGACGGGAACTGTCAATGGAACTTCTTTATCTGCTTATCGGTTTTATGGTGGGAGCCCTGATTGCCTGGATCATGGCTACTCTCTTCATGCGGACGAAGATGGTCCCAATGGTCGATCATACGGCCCTGGAAGAGAAAAACCAGTCGCTGCACCGCTCACTGGCAACTGTCACTGCCGAGAATAGGGCCATGATGGATAAGTTGGAGGGTCAGAAAAGTGAGATTGAAGCCCTCCACAAGCAGTTCAACCTGGAGTTTGAACAGATAGCCAACAGGATCCTGGAGAAGAACAGCGAACGTTTTACCCGTCACAACAGAGAGAGCATCGACATCATCCTCAAGCCACTGGAGGAGAACATAGAGCGCTTCCGCAAAAAGGTGGAGGAGGTCTACATCACCGAGGCCAAGGAGCGCTTCTCGCTGGGTGAGGAGGTGAAGAAGCTACGGGAGTTGAACGACCGACTCAGCACTGAGGCTGTAAACCTGACAAACGCTCTCAAGGGGAACAACAAGACCCAGGGAGACTGGGGACAGATGATCCTGGAGAACATCCTTGAACGCTCTGGTCTGGTGAAGGGGCGTGAGTACTTCGTGCAGGAGTATCTGCGCGATGCAGACGGAAACACTCTTACCAACGAACAGGGGAACCGGATGCAGCCGGATGTGATCATTGTCTATCCCGACGAACGACGTGTAATCATCGATGCCAAGGTATCGCTTACTGCCTATGCCAACTACGTGGGAAGCAACGATCCCGGGGAGCAACAGCGATTGATTGGCGAGCACCTGCGCTCCGTGCGGCGACATATAGAGGAGCTAAGCCGCAAGAGCTACCAGGAATATGCCGTTTCGCTCGACTTTGTGATGATGTTCATTCCCAATGAGCCGGCATATCTGCTGGCATTGCAACATGAGGAGTCGCTATGGCAGTATGCCTACGAAAGGAAGATCCTGCTGATCAGTCCCACCAACTTGATTGCCGCCCTGAAGCTGATTGCTGATCTCTGGAAAAGGGAGTATCAGAACCGCAATTCTATTGAGATAGCCGAGCGGGGCGCCGCCCTCTATGATAAATTCGTTAACTTCGTAGGCTCCCTCACCGAGATTGACACCCATCTTGAGCGGGCACGACGCAGCTACGACTATGCTTATGGTCAGCTCACGTCGGGTAGGGGAAACCTGATAGGTCAGGCTGAGAAGCTCCGTGAGCTGGGTGTCAAGACAAAGAAATCTCTTCCCTCCTCGTTGACGGAAGAGGTGGAATAAAAGTTGTCAGTTCTCGGATGTAAACAACGATCCGGAAACAACGAGTTTGGAACTAAGAGTAACGAATTGGGAACATCGAACCAAGGACTAAGAAACTAAATACTAAAAAAACCATGTACGGAAAAATGCAACAACACCTCCAGACCGAATTGAAGGCCATAGAGGAGGCAGGACTCTACAAACGGGAACGGATCATTGTCACGCCACAGCGGGCAGAGATCAGGGTACAGTCGGGACAGGAGGTGCTCAACTTCTGCGCCAACAACTATCTTGGACTCTCCGATCACCCGCGTCTCATCACTGCTGCGACAAAAGCATTGGAAGAGCGAGGCTATGGCATGTCGTCTGTACGCTTTATTTGTGGTACACAGGATTACCACAAACAACTGGAAGATACCATAAGCCGCTTCTTTGGTACCGACGATACCATTCTTTATGCCGCTTGCTTCGATGCAAACGGAGGTCTATTTGAACCGCTTTTCACTGAGGAAGATGCCATTATTTCCGATGCACTCAATCATGCTTCCATTATCGACGGTGTACGCCTCTGTAAAGCGAAGCGCTACCGCTATGCCAATGCCGACATGGGTGATCTGGAAGAGAAACTGCAGGAGTCACAGGCACAACGCTTCCGCATCATCGTCACAGACGGTGTCTTCTCAATGGATGGCAACGTGGCACCGCTCGACAGGATTATGGAACTGGCCATACAATATGATGCGCTGGTGATGGTGGATGAGAGTCACTCCGCCGGCGTGGTAGGTAGGACTGGTAAGGGAGTGACTGAACTTTACAATGTGAGGGGTGAAGTGGATATCATTACCGGTACACTGGGTAAAGCTTTCGGTGGCGCAATCGGTGGTTTCACCACCGGACGGCAGGAGATTATAGACATGTTGCGGCAGCGGTCGCGTCCCTATCTCTTTTCCAACTCTATCCCTCCCATGGTGGCAGCTGCCGGCACCGAGGCATTTCGCATGCTACAGGAATCAAATGAACTGCAGGACAAGCTGCATGAGAATGTGGACTATTTCGTGGATCGCATGAAAGAGGCAGGCTTTGACATCAAGCCTACACAATCTGCTATTTGTGCAGTGATGCTCTACGATGCAAAGTTGTCGCAACATTTTGCTGCCGACCTACTGGAGGAGGGTATCTACGTCACCGGATTCTACTACCCCGTGGTGCCGAAAGAACAGGCTCGCATTCGTGTGCAACTCTCTGCCGGCCACAAACTTGAACACCTTGACAAAGCCATTGCTGCCTTCACCAAAGTGGGCAAAAAGCTGGAGATCATTTAACATCCACTGATAACTGACCCCTGACAATTAAAAATATGAAAGCAATCGTTAAACTGCGTCCAGAGAAAGGTATCTGGATGGAAGAGGTTCCCATTCCCACCATTGGTGTGAACGATGTACTGATCAAGATCAAAAAGACATCGATTTGCGGCACTGACCTGCACATCTACAAGTGGGACGACTGGTCGCAGAAGACCATTAAGACACCCATGACAATCGGCCACGAGTATGTTGGTGAGATAGTAGATATGGGTAGTGGTGTTGAAAACCTGAAGGTAGGTGACCGCGTGACGGGCGAGGGACATATTGCCTGCGGCCACTGCCGCAATTGCCGTCGGGGCAAGCTGCACGTCTGTGAGAACACCATCGGTGTGGGAGTCAATCGAGATGGTGCCTTTGCGGAATACCTCTCACTGCCGGCCGCCAACGTGGTGAAGCTCGATCCGCGCATTCCCGATGAGATTGCCTCCATCATGGATCCCTTTGGAAACGCTACCCATACGGCACTCTCCTTTCCGCTGATTGCCGAAGATGTGCTGATTACCGGTGCGGGACTGATTGGCAGTATGGCTACGGCCATCTGCCGTTTCGCCGGAGCACGCTATATCGTGGTGAGCGACTTGAGCGACTACCGCCTTGATATAGCCCGTAAGATGGGAGCCACCCTCACAGTGAATCCCTCAAAGGGGGAGACCATTGCTCAGGCAGTGAAACAACTTGGCATGCGGGGGTTCGACGTGGGACTGGAGATGTCGGGATCGCCCGCCGGCTTCCGTGAAATGATCGACAACATGTACAACGGATCGAAGATCTCGCTACTGGGCATCCTTCCCAACAACACGCAGGTGGACTGGAATGAGATCATCTTCAAGGCGCTCACCTTGAAGGGTATCTATGGCAGGGAGATGTGGGAGACATGGTATCAGATGGAGCAGATGATCATTTCCGGTATCGATCTCACTCCCATCATCACCCATCATTTTCATGTGGATGATTTTCAAAAGGGGTTTGAGGTGATGGAGAGCGGTCAGTGTGGCAAGGTACTTCTCAGCTGGGAGTAATCAGTCAATATTTTAACAGATCGGTTGCCTTGTCGATCAGACGGTTTATCTTCTGCATGGGCGAGATTACCTCTTCCTCTGGGAGAGTTGTAGCCTCCTCATCAGCTTTCAGTTCCTCCGACTCGGGGTAGGTATAATCATCGATCAGCGACATGTTCTCCAACTGCCAATTGTTTGCGCTGACCACCTCACCGAGGAGTAGCTTCATCTGGTCGGCTGCGATCTTCATCAATCCGCTCTTGAGAGCTGCTTTTTTCACCTGCTCCTTGGCCAACTCCTGAATCTTCTGCAGATCGCTTCGACCGATGATGTTGAACAGGTCATCTTCAAAATAGTAGTAGTTGAAATCGGTTTCAACTGAGAAGATCTCAGGCTTGGGGAACTCCAGCAAGCGCACCCGCTTCTGATCCTCATCAACTTCCCAGCGGCACTTCTTCACGTCGTAGCCGATCAGCACCC
>JAAZLV010000329.1 GCA_012799155.1 Bacteroidales bacterium
GGAAAGGGATACCGGCCATCTCTGCGATGCGGCGTGCGTTCTCCACCTCTTGCGAGTGGCGCTGACCGTAGGTGAAACAGAGTGCATGGACTTGTCGGAACTGTTGCCTGGCCCAATAGAGGCAGGTGGTGGAGTCCTGACCACCGGAGAAGAGGACCAGTGCATCCTCCTGATGGTAATCTTTCATCTTACTTTGTTTTTTATGTGGTTTCCTAAGCTACACAGGAAGCTGTTGACTTCCGGTTGCAAAGATAACATATTTCCCTTTATTTGTCTCATTGGTTGACAGGGCATTCAAAACCAGCTTAACAAAAAAGTAATCTATTTGTAACAGGAATGTAACATGCATGTCGTACATTTGCAAAGAGATTGGCCCTCACAAAATGAGTGCATGAAACCTATTACGACTGTAAAAAATGGATGAGAGGATACTGGTGGTGGACGATGAAAAAGATATCTGCGATATCCTGCAGTTCAATCTGGAGCAGGAAGGTTATATTGTGGATGTTGCTACCTCGGCCGAAGAGGCGCTGGCAGTGCTGACCGATGTGCATCAATTATTGATTTTGGATGTGATGATGGGAGGCATGTCGGGCTTCAAGATGGCGGAGATGCTTCGGAAAGAGGGTAATGCAATCCCCATCATCTTTCTTACTGCCAAGAACAGCGAGAACGACATGCTCACCGGCTTTTCTCTCGGTGGCGATGACTATATTTCCAAACCTTTCTCGGTGAAGGAGCTGCTGGCTCGCGTGCGGGCACTGTTGAAACGTACCTCGTTGGTGCGGATGCCAACGGCGACAAACTGGACCTACCGGGGGCTCACCATCGACATCCCTACCAACAAGGTGACAATCGATGGAACGGAGGTGTCTCTTACCAAGAAAGAGTTTGAGATTCTCTCACTGCTCGCGCAGGTATCACCCAACCTGCTCACCCGTGCCGATATTCTGGGAAGTGTGTGGGGTGATAAAGAATTTGTTCTTGACCGTACCGTCGACGTGCATATCACCCGTTTGCGAAAGAAACTGGGTGAATATGCCGGCATCATTGTCAATCGCTCCGGTTTCGGCTATTGGCTGAACATTGACAACGGGAAGTCGTTATGAGAATAAAGTTTTCCTTTAAAAGTCGTATACTCCTCACTTTTTCATTGATCATCGCACTGTTCACTGCAGGCATCATCTATTTTGAACAACAGCAGGTAAGAAAAGAACGTACCGAGAGCTTGCAGCGGATGCTGGACAATAATGCCCTCATCATTGCCCGCTATTTGGAGCAAAATCAGATGATTCACGAGATGGATACCACCAGGCTGAAGGAACTGCTGCATTACATGCAGCCGGAACTGAGGCTCACCCTGATCGATGACAAGGGAGAGGTGTTGTATGACAACCGGTTGGAAGCCGACAGAATGGAGAACCACCTGTTGCGACCGGAGGTTCAGGAGAGCATTGCCAAAGGCAGCGGATCGGATATCCGCCGTTCAACAAGCAACAAGCTGGAGTATCTCTATCATGTGCGATACGAAGAGAACCTCTTTGTGCGTGTAGCATTGCCCTACGATGTGGAGCTACGCTCATTCATTCACTCCGCCAACTCTTTTGCCTACTACATCCTGCTCTTCTTTATCGTCTCAGTGTTGATGGTAATTTACTTCTCCGACCGTTTCTCCCGTTCCATAAGGGAGCTGAGAGCCTTCTCTCAAAAAGTAAAGAGCGGTGCCGCAATTCCACCCTCCTTTGTCTTTGCCGATGATGAGGTGGGAGAGGTGAGTGCCGCTATTGTTGAGAATTACAACCTGCTGCAGGAGAACCGCCGCCGACTGGCAGCCGAACGGGAGAAGCTGTTGCAGCACTTTCAGTTCTCTGAGGAAGGTATTGCCATCTTCTCGGAAGAACGGAAAGAGGTTTATGCCAATTCCCATTTTCTGCAATATATCAACCTAATTCTTGAGTCACCTACGCTGATGACGGAAAACCTGTTTACTGATCCCGCATTCAAGGAGGTAGTAGGTTTCCTCGACCGGAATGATTCTGACGGGAACGTATTCTCGAAGCGCATGGAGAAGAGTGGCAAGATGTTCAACGTACGTGTGATCATCTTTGAAGACCGCAGCTTCGAGCTTTATATCAGCGACATCACCCGCGTGGAGAAGCGTCGGCTGCTCAAGCAGGAGATGACCAACAACATCGCACATGAGTTGCGCACTCCTGTCACAAGTATTCGCGGTTATCTGGAGACCATATTGGGACTTGCAGGTGAGAATCTGGATGTGCGGCTTCGTAGTTTTCTTGACAGGGCTTATCTGCAGACAATGCGACTTTCGGAATTGATTCAGGATGTCAGTATGCTTACCAAGATTGAGGAGGCTCCCGACCGCTTTGAAATGGAACCCGTGAATATTGGGGAGTTACTCCGGGAGATGGAGGCTGACCTGTCTGAAAAACTGATTGAGAAAGGTAACCGATACATGGTAGATGTGGATGAGGATATTGTGCTAAATGGAAGTCGCACGTTGCTCTATTCCATCTTCCGCAACCTTACAGAGAATGCAATCGCTTATGCAGGCGAGGGCATAGAGATCGTGATACGCTGCCACAACGAGAATGATGATGCTTACTTCTTCGAGTTTTATGACAACGGTCCCGGATTGGAAGAGAAACACCTGGTGCGGATCTTTGAACGGTTCTACCGGGTGAATGAAGGACGTACCCGCAAGACGGGAGGCTCGGGACTGGGTCTCTCCATCGTGAAGAACGCTGTGCTCTTTCACAAAGGCAGTATTCTTGCCCGCAACAGAACTGAAGGAGGTCTCTCATTCCTGATCACTTTTCCCAAAAAAAGGAGCTAGCCTTTTCTTGTGATACAATTGCATCCGGACACACTTTTTTGGAAAATCATTGTATCTTTGTTTTCAGAACTACGTAAGTTTGTGTGTGATATTTTGAACGTACCGGTTTTTCATTCGTGCGAAAGTGGATGAACGACTGATGTTTCGTCTGGATTCATGTTGAACAATAAGATTAATGTCATATGAAATATGTAGGAGCGCATATCAGCGCATCAGGAGGTGTGGAGAATGCACCGGTCAACGCCCACGCCATTGGGGCAAAGGCGTTTGCTTTTTTCACCAAGAATCAGCGGCAATGGTTCGCTGCTGCTTATAGTGAACAGAACATTGAACTGTTCCGTTCACGCTGTCAGGAATATGGCTACTCACCCGATCAGATTCTGCCGCACAGCAGTTACCTCATCAACCTGGGTAACCCGGGTGAGGAGGAAGTGCAGAAATCGCGTGCCGCCTTCAATGACGAGATGAAACGGTGTGAACAACTGGGCATCAACCGGCTTAACTTCCATCCCGGTAGCCATCTGAACCAGATATCGATTGATGGTTGTCTTGACCGCATCGCCGAGTCGATCAACCTCTCTCTGGAGAAGACCAGCGGCGTCACCGCTGTGATTGAAAACACTGCGGGACAGGGAACCAATCTGGGACATACCTTCGAGCAAATAGCCCACATTATAGACAAGGTGGAGGACAAGAGCAGGGTGGGGGTCTGTCTCGATACGGCACACACGCTCGCTGCCGGTTACGAGATCAGGACACGGGAGGGTTTTGAGGATACCTTCCGTAAATTTGAAGAGGTCATTGGTTTTCAATATCTCAAAGGGATGCATATCAACGACTCCAAAAAAGAACTGGCCTCAAGGGTGGACCGTCACGACAGTCTCGGTAAAGGGGTGATGAACATGGATCTTTTCGGCTTCATCATGAATGATCCTCGCTTCGACAACTTGCCGCTGATTCTCGAGACTCCCGATGAAGCGCTATGGGCGGAAGAGATTCAGGTGCTCTATTCGTTGCAAAAATAGCTCTGAATACAATAGAGTTATGTTAGTACTGATGCCTGTGATTTTTGTAGTGGGTATTGTACTCATTGCATTGGAAGATATAATTCGTGTCAACAAATCAGCAACTGCCCTTTTGATGTCATTGCTGTTGTGGCTTATGTTGATGTTCAATTCAGATCATTTACTGGATGTTACGTTACACGATGACTTTCAGCGATATACTCAGCGTGAAGAGATCACCCA
>JAAZLV010000330.1 GCA_012799155.1 Bacteroidales bacterium
CGACTGGAACGGCATACGGGAGGCATATATCCTGGCCACCGAGAACGATGCGCTCAACGGTGTGTCGATGCTTTTCGGACACCTGCTCACCAACACAGCGCAACTCTTCTCTGATGTGCGCACCTACTGGAGCCCGGAAGCAGTGAAGCGGGTAACCGGGAAGGAGTTGACAGGTAGGGCTGCCAACGGTATCATTCACCTGATCAATTCTGGATCTACCACCCTCGATGGTACAGGGAAACAACAGCTAAACGGTGAGCCTTCACTGAAACCACACTGGGAGATCACACAACAGGAAGTCGAGGCTTGTCTTGCAGCCACAACATGGTATCCGGCCAATCGCGACTATTTCCGTGGAGGTGGTTTCTCTTCCAACTTCCTGTCTGAGGGAGGCATGCCGGTCACCATGTCAAGGTTGAATCTGGTGAAAGGAGTTGGTCCGGTTTTGCAAATTGCAGAGGGTTGGACCGTGGAAATTGAGCCGGAGGTACACCACATACTGAATGAGCGAACCGACAAGACCTGGCCCACCACTTGGTT
The DNA here is from genome assembly GCA_012799155.1 of Bacteroidales bacterium. GTDB lineage: Bacteria > Bacteroidota > Bacteroidia > Bacteroidales > Dysgonomonadaceae > Proteiniphilum. The sequence goes on from JAAZLV010000330.1 coordinate 541, forward strand.
TGTACCGCGACTCAATGAGAAGTCGGCTTTCAAAGATGTATACGCAGTGATGAACAATTGGGGTGCCAACCATGGTGCCATCAGCTATGGTCATATCGGAAAAGATTTGATCACGTTGGCATCGATATTGCGCATCCCTGTCTGCATGCACAACATCGAAGAAGATGAGCTCTTCAGGCCCTCTGTATGGAATGCTTTTGGTATGGAGAAAGAGGGTGCTGACTACCGTGCCTGTGCCAATTTCGGCCCCATCTATAAATAATAATTGCCAACACAGAATTCCATATGCTGAAAAAAATACCAAAGATCCTGTCGCCGCAACTGGTGAAAACATTGATGGAGATGGGCCATGGCGATGAGATTGTGATAGCCGATGCCAATTTCCCCAGTCACTCCTGTTCCTCAAACGTGATCAGGGCTGACGGTCTCACCGGAACGGATATCCTGGAAGCGTTGCTGGAATTGTTTCCACTTGACAGTTACAGTGAACAACAGCTTTTTCTGATGAAGGTTGTACCCGGTGACGATTACAAACCGGTAATCTGGGAGAAATATAAAAACCTCCTGCATCGTTCCGGTGAACCCAACACGATCGGTTTCCTGGATCGGTTTTCATTCTACGAGAGAGCCAGACAAGCCTATGCCGTAATTGCCACAGGCGAAGAAGCTTTATATGCCAACATCATCCTGAAAAAAGGGGTGGTCAAATGATAACTTAGCTATGAATAAGACAAAACTACCCTTGCTGCGTCACAATGGTATCAACTACCTGATTCCATTCATCATCATCACATCCTGTTTTGCCCTCTGGGGATTTGCCAATGACATCACCAATCCGATGGTGAAAGCATTCTCCAAGATTTTCCGGATGAATGTTACCCAGGGTGCACTGGTGCAGGTGGCTTTCTACGGAGGCTATTTTGCAATGGCCTTTCCGGCTGCAATCTTCATCAATAAGTTCTCCTACAAATCGGGCATTCTGATGGGCCTCGCACTCTATGCCATCGGTGCGCTTCTCTTCTTCCCGGCGAAAATGATGGGTAGCTATTGGCCGTTTCTGTTCGCCTACTTTGTGTTGACCTGTGGATTGTCATTCCTGGAGACCAGCGCCAACCCCTATATCCTCACCATGGGTCCGGAGGAGAATGCCACGCGCAGGCTCAACCTGGCACAATCGTTCAATCCCCTCGGATCACTGATGGGCATGTTTGTAGCAATGCAATTCATACAGGCACGACTCAATCCGATGAGCAGCACCGAGAGGGCAACTCTCTCTGATGAGGAGTTCAGCCTACTGAGTCAGTCCGACCTCTCGATCCTCATTGCCCCCTATCTGATGATCGGGCTGGTGGTATTAATCATTTTCCTGATCATTTTCTTTACCCGCATGCCGGTGAACGGAGACAAAGTGAAGACTTTTCATTTCGGCAGCACGCTCAAACGGATCTTCTCAGTACCCAACTACCGAGAAGGGGTGATCGCACAATTTTTTTATGTGGGTGCTCAGATCATGTGCTGGACCTTTATCATTCAATACGGCACCCGGATATTCATGGCTCAGGGAATGGAGGAACAGGCTGCAGAGGTGCTGTCCCAGAAATACAACATTGTGGCCATGTCTCTATTTATTGTTAGCCGCTTCATGGCGACCTTTCTGATGAAATTCTTCAATCCGGGAAAGATGTTGCGCACGTTTGCCGTCACAGCAACCATCCTTTCCCTGGGTGTGATTTTCTTCCAGGATATCTGGGGTCTCTACTGCCTGGTTGCTATCTCCGGCTGTATGTCGCTCATGTTCCCCACCATTTATGGCATAGCACTGAAGGGAATGGGTGAGGACTCCAAGTTTGGCGCTGCAGGTCTGATTATGGCCATACTGGGGGGATCTCTCATGCCTCCCATTCAGGCACGCATCATCGATATGGGGACTCTTGGGGCTTCATTTCCGGCTGTGAATGCCTCGTTCATACTTCCCCTGATCAGCTTTCTGGTAGTGGCATGGTATGGCATGAAAGCCTACCGGAGAAGCATTGCATTCACACCGCACATTTGATGATCAGAAATTGAAAAGACAACCAGCTTTGCAAAAAAAGATGACGAGAGTAACAATCATCCTGATGACAGCACTCCTCAACCTGTCAGCATGCAACAGGGAACAGAACAAACAGGAGTTGCTCCTCCAATATGATTCTCCTGCCCGCATCTGGGAAGAGACACTGCCTCTGGGCAACGGTCGCATAGGCATGATGCCTGACGGCGGTGTGGAACAGGAGATGATTTTGTTGAACGACATCACCATGTGGTCCGGTAGCGAGGATCCCGAAGCACTCAATCCAGAAGCCATTGAATATCTGCCGATAATCAGGCAGCTGTTGTTAGATGGCAACAACCTGGAAGCTCAGAAACTGATGTATGAACATTTCAGGTGTGGTGGTCAGGGATCAGCTTTCGGCAGTGGCAAAGATGCCCCGTTCGGCTCCTTCCAAATGGTTGGGGAGTTACATATCACCCACAAATACCGGGAAGGGGACAGCATCCGCAATTACCAACGGGAACTCTCATTAAACGATGCCATAGCATCGACAAGCTTCATCGCGGGGAGCACCACTTACACCAGGGAATATCTGGCATCGCACAGCGATGACCTGTTGTTGATTCGGATCGCGGCGGACAGGAAAGAGGCGGTCACTTTTGATCTGAAGCTCAGTCGACCCGAGAGAGCTACAATAATGCTCGAGGAAAAGGGACTCCGGATGGAAGGACAA
>JAAZLV010000331.1 GCA_012799155.1 Bacteroidales bacterium
ACCCGCCCCGTGCGGGGATGCACGATGATGTGGTGCAGGCGATCCTGCTGGCGGCACCGAAGCGGATCGTCTATGTGAGTTGTAACCCTGCTACGCAGGCACGTGACCTCAACCTACTCGATACAGCCTACTGGGTGACGCGCGTGCAGCCCGTAGACATGTTCCCCCATACCCACCACGTGGAGAACGTGGTGCTGCTGGAGAAGAGAGATTAGCGTACCGGTTCCACCTTGTAGCCCAGCTTCTTCAATCCCTTAATCAGCCCCTCTTCGCCTGGGAGGTGGAGACACCCCACGGCAATGAACGAGGATTTATCTGCCATGATCGTCGGGAGCTTTTTTAGCCATTTCTCATTGCGGGAACCGTTAAGCGCATATTTCTCCTCCTTGGTGGAAGGACAGGGATCTGCCGGGTCCTCTTCCGTGTAGAGTGCCCAGAGCGCTTCCAGGTCCTGTGCGTGATAAGCCTGCTGCAACAACTCCATCTGCTCCTTCAGCAGCTCCGGGTGATTGATCATGCAGGCCAGCAGCTCCGCTTGCCGTTCCAGTGGCTGCATCTCCAAAAGCACGTAAATCTGGTCGTCGGTATTCTCAAGCCCCACAACGGGGTGGTTCTGTTTCAGCGCCTCCTCCTGGAAGTACTGGTCTAGACCCACACCATCGGTGAGGGTGGGGTAGTATTGTTGGTAGAGTGTCACCGAGATTAGGTTCTGCAGCATCGCCGGACGGAGTCCTCCGAACTGGTCGAGGCCGATACCCAACAGGCTGGTGAGGATGCTATCCAGTTTAGCCCGGTCAGCTTCACTCATCAGCGACTCGTAGGTCGTCCCTTGAGGCATCATTGCCCCGCTCATGATCTCCATCTGCATTTGCATCATATTGCTCATGTCGAGCTCGCCCACTGTCTGTTCGCTCTTGTTGAACGCCTCCTTGATACCGGGGATGCTGTCGAGGAAGGTGAGTGGTACCAGGTGGTGCGTACCGAATATCCAGGATGCATGATCCAGTCCGTTACCGGAGACTTTCCAGAGCAGCGTTTTGTCGTTGCCGTTGATCGGGTTGCTGCAGGTTAGAAGCAACAAAAGCACCGCCAGGGTGCTAAAAACTTTTTTCAGATTCATTGATTTTCATTTTTCAGCATTCATTGATTGCTGGTGAAAAATTTTAGTGAAAGAATTCTCGCGGATAGCTTATAGCTTATTGTACCTCTGCATATTCAGCTTCTTCAGTGGCGACAATCTTTTCCTTGCCGATACCGAGGAAGTCGAAGAGGAACCAGAAGATGGTGAAGGAGGGCACCACGTCGGTTATCGGCAGGAGCTCCTCCACGAAGGTGATCAGCGAGGTGTACTTGCCCCGCCGTTCACCGAACATCTTGTAGCTGATGGATGCAGCCACCGGTGCCCAGACCACGTCGATCAGGGGGATGGCGGCAGATGCCATGCCCGCCGCATCAAGCAGCAGGCATTTTATCAGCTTTTTGTATTTTGGATCCATCGTCATGCTTGAGCAGTGGCCAGTGGCGTATAGCTTCTCTGTGCCAGTTCCTTGTCCATGGTGTAGAGACCGAAGCCGTTGTCACCAATCAGTTTGAGGCTATCGACCATTCCCTGTGCAGTTTCTTCTTCCTCCACCTGCTCGCTTACGAACCATTGCAGCATGTTCTCGGTGGCGTAGTCGTTCTCCTTGCGTGATATTGACACCAGGTTGTTGATCAGTGAGGTGACCACCTTCTCGTGCTCGAGTGTATCTTCGAAGGCGTGTAAAATGGATTTCCATTCCGTATCAACCTTTTCGATTGGTGTCAGTTCCACTCTGTTTCCCTTGGAAATGAGGTAGTTCATCAGCTTGAGGGCATGATCCTGTTCTTCGCGGAACTGTACGTTGAACCAGTTTGCGAAGCCGGGCAGTCCCTTGTTCGCGAAATGGGCCGACATGGAAAGATAGAGATAGGCCGACCAGAATTCGGCGTTGATCTGTTTGTTGATAGCTGTTTCAAGTTCTTTGCTTACCATAATTTTTTTTTTTGTGTTACTTGTTAATAAAACGCTCTATGAACAAAAATGTTCTTTCAGATGCCCTTCCAAACACCACCTAATGCAAAAAAAAAGCGCTGCGGGCAGAATATAAATTAATTGCTATCTTTGTACGTTGGTTTCCAAGAAAACAATTGCTTCAGTAGGTGTGACGTGCTGAACTCTTTTTTTTGATTAATTTTCATAAAATGAATCTTTTAAAGGAAAAAATGATGAAATATGATGCCCCACAGCGTGCAAAAGCTGCCGGCATCTACCCCTACTTCCGGGCCATCGAGAGCGATCAGGACACGGAAGTGGTCATCAACGGAAAGAAAGTGCTGATGTTCGGCTCCAATGCTTACCTTGGACTGACCAATCACCCCAAGGTGAAGGAGGCTGCCATTGCTGCCACGAAGAAGTATGGTACCGGCATGGCCGGCTCACGTTTTTTGAACGGCACCCTCGACATACACCTGGAGCTGGAACGCAAGTTGGCAAACTTCATGCACAAGGAGGAGGCGATTGTCTTCTCCACCGGTTTCACCGTCAATGAGGGTGTGCTTGGATGCCTCACCGGCCGCGACGACTATATCATCTGGGATGAACGTGACCATGCCTCCATTATCGAAGGGCTACGTACCTCTTTCTCCACCAAGTATAAGTTCCGCCACAACGACATGGCATCACTCGAGAAGCAACTGAAAAGATGTGACCCTCGCAAGGTGAAACTGATTGTTGTGGATGGTGTCTTCAGTATGGAGGGCGACCTGGCCAACCTGCCGGAGATCGTAAAGTTGGCAAAGAAGTACAAGGCTAACATCATGGTAGATGAGGCACATGGTCTCGGAGTGATGGGCAAACGCTACAATGGCCGCGGCACGTGCGACCATTTCGGTCTGCTGGATGATGTAGACCTGGTGATGGGCACTTTCAGCAAGTCGCTTGCCTCCATTGGTGGTTTTGTGGCTGGCGACTACCCGGTAATCAACTACTTGCGCCACAACGCCCGCACCAATATCTTCAGCGCCAGCATTACGCCTGCGGCAACCGCTGCCGCCTCAGCCGCACTCGACATCCTTAAGGCGGAACCGGAACGGGTGAAACGACTCTGGGAACTGACCGACTATGCCATCAACCAGTTCCGTGACCGGGGTTTTGAACTGGGTCCCAC
>JAAZLV010000332.1 GCA_012799155.1 Bacteroidales bacterium
ACGTAATCCCGATTTTCTTTTTTTCGATCCACTCCAGGTTGCTGGTAAGCACATCGTCCACTAACCCCCTGAGTTCTATCTCCACTTTCTTGTATTCCTCCGGCATCGTACGCATGCGGGTGATGATCAGGCTCGACTGGGCAAAATCGTTCAACCTGTGTGCCGATTCGCTCAGCTTCTCTATCATGGTGAAATATTCTGTTGAAACCAACTGTTCCTTTAAGAAATCGGCAAAGCCGATCACCCCATTCAGGGGGGTGTTGATCTCGTGGCTGATCAGCCGCAGGAACACCACCTTCGATTCATCCAACTGCTGCAGTTCACGATAAGCTTTCTCCAGCTTTTGGTTCGAATCTTCCAATTCACGCGTGCGCTCTTTTACCTTTTCGTTCAGAAGCTCATTCATCTGCTTCAGCTCTGCCCGCTTCTCTCTGAGTTCCAGGTGCGTACTGATTCTGGCCAGCAGCTCGTCGGTGTGAAACGGTTTCGTCACATAATCCTGACCACCGCTGCTGAAACCTTCCACAATCTGTTCTTTCTCGGTGCTGGCCGTGAGGAATATCACCGGCAGCTCATCGAACCGCTCGTTGCGGCGAATGTCGCTGCATACCTCGAAGCCGTTCATCCCCGGCATGTTCACATCGAGCAGCATCAGGTCGAACTGTGCTTCGTTTTCATTCAGTACCTCCACCGCCTGTTCTCCGTTCATGGCATAACCCACACTGTATCCATTCTCACGCAGGATACTGCCGATAACCCGGATGTTTTCCTTGTTGTCGTCCACAACCAGAATTCTCTTTTTCTCCTTCTGTGTTGTTGTCATGGTTCTCAGTTTTAATGTTGATTCAGTGTCAATGCAAAATCGAGATTCAACTCTCTCAAGAGACCGGTGAGCTTGTCCACTTCAAACTGCTCTGCATACTCTGCAATTTTTTTGCCGGTCTCCATCAGTTTCCTGTTTTCGAAGCGGCGACCCGCCTCCTCCAGTTTCCTGCCGAATATTTCAGTGTCGTCCATCAACCGGGTGCGCATCACGCGACTATACAAGGGGAGCAACTCTTCCTTTGCGTATTTCTTCAGTTCATCCGGCCACACTGTCCTGTTGTAAGTCATTTGATCTCTGCCCTGCGACAGAGAGTGTCTTGTTGATCTGTTAATTGCAAGGTACTTTTTTAGGTACCCAAAAAGTTGGTCAAATTCGATCGGTTTCGGAATGTTGTCATCGAACAACTGCCGGAAATCGTCCTCTTCCATTCCAATGTGAATGGTTGCCGACAGGCTGATGCATGGAATGTCGGCTGTCAGTGGGTTCTTTTTCAATAGCTTGCAAGCTTCCCGTCCATCCATCACCGGCATGCGTATGTCCATCAGAATCAGATCGGGCTTCTCTTTCTCGGCTCTTTCTACCACCTGTTGACCGTTCTCGGCCATGAGCAAATGGGCCCCGGTGTGTTCCAGTGCATCCGACAGCAGTTTTCGGTTCTCTTCAATGTCGTCTGCTATCAGGATGGTGCGTCCCTCAAACCTGATATCGGTATAGTCGTCAAAGTTTTCTCTTTGCTTCTCCGGTAGCAACTCTGATATCGCAATATCCCTGAAGATGAGAGTGAATGCAGCACCCTCGTTTTGCCTGCTCGTCACACTGATCTCACCTCCCATTGCCTCCGCCAACCGGCGACTGATGGTAAGGCCGAGTCCAGTACCACCGTAACTCTTCTGACCTTGTCCCTTTTGCTGCACGAAGGGTTGAAAGATTGACTCCAGCTGGTCTTCCGAGATGCCCATCCCCGTGTCTCTGATGCAAATCTCCAGGTCGACCCGTTTTTCATCTTTCTCTTCATGGTGAATTTCCACGGTAACCCCGCCTTCCGAAGTAAACTTGATGGCATTCCCTACCAGGTTGAAAAGTATCTGGCGCAATCGTGTTCCGTCCAACAACAAGTGATGGGATGATGTTGTTTCCGACTCAATGGTAAGATGCAACTTTTTCTCCTTTATGGTGGGTTCAAACATGCTGCAGACCTCCCTTGCCACCTGAAAAACGTTCAGCGGTTCAGCCTCCAGAATCAATTTGCCCGCTTCAACCTTCGAGAGGTCGAGGATGTCGTTGATGATGCGCAGCAGGTTCTGCCCGCTGTTTCGTATGGAAGCTATTTGCGACCGCTTCTTGTCATCCTCTATCGTGTGGAACAGCAGCTCGGAGAAGCCGATGATCGAGTTCAGCGGGGTGCGTATCTCGTGGCTCATGTTGGCCAGGAAGATGCTTTTCGCCTTGTTCGCCTCCTCCGCCTCATTGACTGCCTTTTCGAGCTGCAGTTGTCTCTCCTTCTCGGCAGTAATGTCCAGGAGGGTCCCCAGGAACTGATGTGCCTCTCCATTTTTCATCTCTCCTTTGATGTAATATTTCACCCACTTCAGGTTCCCTTTGTCGGTATAGTGACGAAGGGTGTGGGTGATGATATTTTCACCACCGGCCATTGAATAGGCACTGTTTATAAACAACTCTTGATCTTCTGGATAGATGCTGTCCAGAAACTCCTTGAATGTATAAGGTTTGTTTTCAGGGGAACGTTCGAAAATTGTGTAGGTCTCATCAGACCATCTCACTTCATCATTCAGCGTGTTGAACTCCCAGATACCCATCTGTGAGATCTTCTGACTGAGCATCAGTTTGTCCTGGTTGTACTGCAATTCGGCGGTACGTTCTGCAATTCTGCGTTCTAGGCTGCTATTCAGCTCACGGATATGTCGTTCATTCTCTTTGGTTTTTGTGATGTCTCTCACAAAACGAATGGCCAGATTCTCCATGAAGGGTACGATGCGTACCTCGAAAGTGGAGCAGGTGCCCTTGTAATCGGTCGTGAACTCATGCGATACCGGTTCCTTTTTTTGCAGGCATTCCTGAAGATGGCTGTGGTTCAGCTCTGCAATCTCAGCAGGGAACACATCGTACAGATTTTTCCCGAGGAAATGGTCTGTGGGCACGATGTACCCGTCCGGATTGGTGGTGTATGCCTCGAGGAAAGTACCATCGGCATCATGGATGAAAAGCTTGTCGGGGAGCGAATAGAGGATGGCGTTGATTTTTTCGTTCTGTAGCCTGATCTTCTCTTCCTGGATTTTCTTTTCGGTGATATCGATGATCTCCAGTAGGATACACTTCTCTCCATAGTACTCGATGAGCCCACCCCACATCAACACATGCCGCTTCTCACCCGACTTCAGGACAACGGATGTCTCCATGTCGATAACGCTGTTAAGTGACTGGAGCCTATCAATGAATTGCTGCCGATTGTTCAAATCTTTCCAGAATCCCATTTCAATAGTGGTGCTCCCGAGCAGCTCCTCCGTGGTGTATCCGAAGAACTTCGTCACCGACGGATTCACCAGGATGATTTCCCCGTCTGCCAGCCGTGTGATGGCAATCGGTATGGGGCTGTCGTGGAAGATATTGGAAAAGCGTTTTTCACTTTCAATCAGTTTCTCTTCATACTGCTTTCGTTCAGAGATATCGCTGTAAACGGCCACTACCCCATACTCCTCCAGGGGAATGGGTGCCGCCGTCACATTGATCCAGGTGATGCGCTCGTCCTGCTTCAGGATCCCCATCTCCACGTTCT
>JAAZLV010000333.1 GCA_012799155.1 Bacteroidales bacterium
CTTTTTCCTGTTGCGGGGTGATCTCACCCTGGGTGAAATGCTGAATGATCAGATCCACACGTTCCATCAACGCGCTGTCGTTGTAGCAGTCGAGGTTGTCGTAAACAAAGACCTCTGCCCCTTCCGACTCCAGCCAGGGCACAAAGAGATCGCGGCACTGTTCGGGCTCGTGTCCTTCCCATCCGCCATAGACATAAAGCACTTTATTGCCTTTAAGGGCTTCATCCGAGATTACGCTCTGTTCGTTCTGTTTTACAGTGTTGTTGCAACTCATCGTGAGAGATGTTATTCCTGTCAGGAATGTGATTAAAAGGATTCGTACGTTTTTCATTCTTTGGTCATCTTATACCGACAAAGATATATTTTTTTTCGTGTGACGCAAATTTTCACAATTTATAAGTTTATGATTATCTTTGAAGGGCTGATGTTGTTCGCACCCATGCTGATTCCAAACACTGAAAAATATTTGTGACCATGATTTCTAAAAGATCCCTATTTCTCTACGGTCTGTTCTCATTGCTGATGATGACCGGATGCAACCATTCCTACACCAACAGTTCGCTTTCTCCGGAGGAGAGAGCCGATGATCTTGTCAAACGGTTGACGCTCGAAGAGAAAGTACTGCTGATGATGGATGTCTCCGCACCGGTTGAACGACTCGGCATCAAAGAATATAACTGGTGGAATGAAGCGCTGCATGGGGTGGGTCGCTCAGGCCTGGCTACCGTTTTCCCGCAACCAATTGGCATGGCTGCCTCCTTCGACGAACATGCGCTGTTCAACGCTTTTGAAGCGGTCTCCGACGAGGCACGCGCCAAGAATGCCTTCTATGCTTCAGAGGGAAGCTACGAACGTTATCAGGGACTCACCATGTGGACCCCCACCGTGAACCTGTTGCGTGACCCCCGCTGGGGCCGTGGTATTGAGACCTATGGGGAGGATCCCTACCTGGCTGCCCGTATGGGGGTGGCCGTGGTGAAAGGTTTGCAGGGGCCTGCCGACCAGCAGTATGACAAGCTGCATGCCTGTGCCAAGCACTTTGCCGTGCACTCCGGACCGGAATGGAACCGCCATTCGTTCAACGCGGAGCAGATCGATCCGCGCGATCTCTATGAGACTTACCTGCCGGCATTCAAGGCACTGGTGACAGAGGGTGATGTGAAACAGGTGATGTGTGCCTACAACCGCTTCGAGGGAGAACCTTGTTGCGGCAGCAACCGGCTGTTGATGGAGATCCTGCGCGGTGAGTGGGGATACCAGGGGGTGGTAGTGGCCGACTGCGGTGCCATCGCCGATTTTTATAGGGAGGATGGTCATCAGACCCATGCCGATGCAGCAGAAGCCTCGGCAGCGGCCGTGCGGAGCGGTACCGACCTGGATTGTGGCACCAGTTACAACGCATTACTGGAGAGTGTAAAGCAAGGACTCATCAGTGAAGAGGAGCTGGATATCTCCCTGAAACGACTGCTCCGTTCCCGTTTTGCCCTGGGAGAGATGGATGATGCGGACAAGGTTTCATGGACGAAGATCCCCCTCTCGGTGGTAGCCTCGCAAAAACATGACTCGCTGGCCCTCGACATGGCCCGCAGGTCGATGACACTGCTGCAAAACAACAATGAGATGCTGCCCCTGAAGAGAGGGGGACTCACCATCGCGGTGATGGGGCCCAATGCGAACGACTCGGTGATGCAGTGGGGCAATTATAACGGTACGCCACGTCGCACGGTGACCATCCTGCAGGGGTTGCAGGCGGCAC
>JAAZLV010000334.1 GCA_012799155.1 Bacteroidales bacterium
ATCAAGAAGGAACGGCGCTACGAGCTCTGCTTCGAGGGCCTGCGCTGGAACGACCTGCGCCGCTGGGGCGACGTACAGGAGATCGTGGACAATCAGGAGGGAGTGGACATCACCAATCGCGGGGTGCCCTCCAAGTTTACCTTCGGATCGTTCGATTACATGGAGCGATACAATGCCACGGGCGGCGGTTTCTGGAAGATACCCGAGTCGCAGGTGACGCTCTCGGAGGGCGTGCTGGAGCAGAACCCAGGCTGGGATGATGCCTATACATTCGACAGCCTGCCCTATTATTCGAATTAGCTGATCGCACTTCGCTATAAACGTTAAACTTTAAGCAATCAACTGTCATATAGGAATCATTGGATCGTCCGGAGCAATCCGGACGCTTTTTTTTCTGTCGCACGCACACTGATTGAAAATATTTTGTGCTATCTTTAACGTTTATTTTATGTGGTGCCGGACCTGTCTCAGCAGACAATTGGTTGGAGCTGAATTGCTTCCCGCATCGTATTCTTTTACAACTTGTAATACATTGGATTATGGATAAAGTGGCACTCATCACCGGAATCACCGGCCAGGACGGATCCTACCTCGCAGAGCTCCTTTTGGAGAAGGGCTACACCGTGCATGGCACGCTCCGTCGCTCTTCCTCGTTCAACACGGGACGCATCGAGCACCTCTACTTCGACGAGTGGGTGCGCGACATGAAACAGCGCCGGCTCATCAACCTGCATTATGCGGACATGACCGATTCCAGCTCGCTGATCCGCATCATCCAGACCATTCAGCCGGACGAGATCTACAACCTGGCGGCGCAGAGCCATGTGAAGGTGAGCTTCGACGTGCCTGAGTATACCGCCGAGACTGATGCCGTGGGTACACTGCGTCTGCTGGAGGCGGTGCGCATCCTGGGTCTGGAGAAGAAGACGCGCATCTATCAGGCATCGACCTCCGAGCTGTTCGGACTGGTGCAGGAGGTGCCGCAGCGGGAGACGACACCCTTCTACCCGCGCAGTCCCTACGGTGTGGCCAAGCTATACGGCTACTGGATCACCAAGAACTACCGCGAGTCGTACGGCATGTTCGCCGTCAACGGCATCCTCTTCAACCATGAGAGCGAGCGACGCGGCGAGACCTTCGTCACACGCAAGATCACCCTGGCGGCGGCACGCATTGCCCACGGACTGCAGGACAAGCTTTACCTGGGTAACCTGGATGCCCGGCGCGACTGGGGACATGCGCGCGACTACGTGGAGTGTATGTGGCGGATGCTGCAACACGAGACTCCTGAAGATTTTGTGATTGCTACCGGTGAGATGCATACAGTGCGTGAGTTCTGCACGCTGGCCTTCGCCGAGGCAGGAATGAACCTCCGCTGGGAGGGCTCCGGCATAGACGAGAAGGGAGTCGACAGCACCACGGGACGCGTGCTGGTGGAGGTGGACCGGAAATATTTCCGTCCTGCCGAGGTGGAACAGCTGCTGGGCGACCCTACGAAGGCGCGCACACTGTTGGGTTGGAACCCCCGCCAGACGACTTTCGAGGAGCTGGTGAGGCAGATGGTGCGACATGATTTGAAAAGCTATAAGCTATAAGTCATAAGCTTACAGCTTACAGCTAACAGCTAACTGCTTAAAACTAAAAAACAAACATATGAATAAGAATTCCAAGATATATGTGGCAGGCCACGGAGGACTGGTGGGATCGGCGATATGGGAGAACCTGAAAGCGAAGGGATACACCAACCTTGTGGGACGCAGACAGCGGGAGCTGGACCTGACCGACGCGGAAGCAGTTGCACGCTTCTTCGAGGAGGAGCAGCCAGAGTTCGTTTTCCTTGCCGCAGCACACGTGGGGGGCATCATGGCCAACAATACCTATCGGGCGGATTTCATCTACCGCAACCTGCAGATTCAGAACAATGTGATCGGTGAGAGCTGGCACCATGGAGTGAAGAAGCTGCTTTTCCTGGGGAGCACCTGCATCTACCCGAAAGAGGCGCCGCAGCCGATGGGGGAGGATGCCCTGCTGACTGCCCCGCTGGAGTACACCAACGAGCCCTACGCTATCGCCAAGATTGCAGGCCTGAAGATGTGCGAGAGCTTCAACATTCAATACGGTACCAATTTCATTGCGGTGATGCCGACCAACCTCTACGGTCCGAACGACAACTTCGACCTGGAACGGAGCCATGTGCTGCCGGCAATGATCCGCAAGATCCACCTGGCGAAGTGCTTGATGGAGGACGACATGGAGGCTATAAGGGAGGATCTGCGCCGGCGACCGGTAGAGGGAGTCGGTGCCCGCGTGAAGGGCCCTGTGGCAGACATTAGCCCATTGGAAGGTGTTGCCCATGCCGATCTTGCTGAACCTGTTTCCGACCGGCAGATACTGGAACTGTTAAAAAAATATGGCGTGACTCCTGAGGGGGTGACGCTCTGGGGTACGGGGCGACCGCTGCGTGAGTTCCTCTGGAGCGAGGAGATGGCGGATGCCTGCGTCTACATCATGGAGCGGGTGGATTTCACCGACCTGGCAGCCGGCAAAGAGGAGGTGCGCAACTGCCACATCAATATCGGTACGGG
>JAAZLV010000335.1 GCA_012799155.1 Bacteroidales bacterium
ACCTTTGGCGAAGGATCTCCATTTGGAAACATAGCTTTTGCCATACGTTGCCGTGTGGAGGGCCTGAGGGATCTGGGACCTGTGAACAGTCCATTCAATACCTTCCTCCTGTTACAGGGTATCGAGACACTCTCACTGCGTGCAGAACGCATCAATGCCAACACACTGGAGATAGCACGCTGGCTGGAAAATCACCCTAAGGTGGAAAAAGTTAATTACCCGGGACTGGAAAGCAGCAAGTACCACACACTGGCGAAGAAGTATCTGAAGAACGACGGCTTTGGTGGTGTACTCTCATTCTTTGTGAAGGGAGATGTGGAACAGACAGCACAAATCATTGACAACCTCTCTCTGATCAGCCATCTTGCAAATGTGGGTGATGCGAAAACATTGATCATCCATCCTGCCAGCACTACGCATCAACAGCTTCACGCAGAGGCTCAACTGGCGGCAGGAGTTTATCCCAACCTGTTACGGCTTTCGGTAGGATACGAACACATTGATGACATCAAGGCAGACCTTGAAGGAGCACTGCAGAAACTTTAAATACTTCTGCAATAGGATAGAGATGGCGGCACCCTCACGGTGTTGCCATCTTTCAATTTAAGAGGTCATTCAATCACCTTCTTGATTACCTCTTCGTTAACCGGCAGGGAGGTGAGTTCCTGATGCAAATCAACGTTGCTCACCTCCAGGTCCTGAATGCGCACCCGCTGCCAGATCTCTTCTATCCAGCGATTACGTTCCTTGCCAAACTCATCTATTGGCTGAAACCAGCGCAAGTACATGAAATTCTGCTGTGAGAGCTTCATTTGCAGAGGGTTCTGCTTTCCCTCCTGGCTCTTGTTGAAGGAGTGTACAATCTCTTCGGTGTAGAGATCCCCTTCGATACGGTAAGTACCGTCAACCGTAATGATAGCACCCTCGGGGGTAGAGATGAAATTCATGAACTGACCATTGGGGAAGATCATCTTGAACATGCCGGGTGGTATCTTTTTATATCCGGGCTCATCATTGTTGTGAATCGCCTTCACCTCCCAGAGGCCATGCAAGCGTGCAGCATCATCCATCGCCGCGCGTCTTGAACTGCCACAGCCGATGACCAGTGACATCGTCAGGAGGAGCAAAAATGTAAGGTTAGTTGCTTTCATAGGCTATGATTTTGAGGGGTGGATATCTTGTCAAATATAGTGTTTATTTAGATATGTTTATCCAAAAAATCACACTTTTTTCCTATGATTTACTACAACCCCATTTCCTCTATCAGGCGATGTGCTCCGGCGTACTTTTCAATCACGAAAAGCACATAACGAATGTCAACTATAATGCTGCGCTGGTAGTCGGGGAGATAGGCAATGTCACCACCTACCCCTTCCCAATTGCGGTCGAAGTTTATTCCAATCAACTCACCACGACCGTTCAGAACCGGACTGCCCGAGTTGCCGCCGGTGGTGTGGGTGGTGGCAGCAAAAGCAACCGGCATTCGACCGTCGGGCAATGCATACCGACCAAAATCACCCTCTCTGTAAAGTTGTTTCAGCTTCTCAGGCACCACGAACTCCCAATTATCCGGGTCCTCCTTCTCCATTACCCCATCCAAGGTGGTTTGATGACTGTAAACCACACCGTCACGAGGCCGGTACCCCTTCACCTGACCATAGGTAAGTCGCAGTGAAAGGTTGGCATCGGGAAAGAGTGCATGTTCTCCCTCCATGGCCAACAACCCCTCCAGCCAGGTACGACGTGCCAAACGGAAAGGGGTGTCAAAACCGGCAAGCTCACTGTGCAGTCTGCGTGACTCCTCACGCACTGAACGTGCAAAGCCAAACAGCGGATCATTGCGTAAGACCTCTTCTGCGGGATCATCAAGAAAATGCTGCAGCATCTCTTCGTTGCCAAACAGCGAGTAATCGAGTATGTAATCCACAAAGCGATCAATATCACCGGCAAATCGGTCGTGAAGAATAGTGAAAATTGCAGGTTGATGCTCCTGTTGCACACCGTCGGTGTAAGCCTTCAACATGGCTCTAGCCACCTTACGGTCTACCTCTCTGTTGTAATCCTTGTTGTTGAATTGATGAAATTCATCAGTCAACTGATCGATCAACTCTTCAATCCGTTCCTGATCATTTTCTGACAAGGCAACAGCGAGGGCTTCTGCAGACGCGGTAGGCACCGCTGCAAATTCTATACCCTGGCGAATACCTTCCGTCAACATCCAGCTGCGATAGCGCAGTGAAGCCCTTTCAGTTACAATTCGTTCAATTTCTGCAAGTGCATCACCATATTGCATCTGGTTGTTCTTTGCAGCCCACTCCAGTAGTCGCTCCTGCATGACACTCTTCTGTTTCTCAAAATTACGCATATCAATTGCCCAACTGCTGCCAATAGCGTTCTTGTAGCCATTTGTTGACCCTGAATATTTGGAGGCATACTGGATTTTCACTGCCGGATCACGCAACATCTCCTCCAACATCGTCTCCTGGCGTATCTCACGCATGGCTATGCGCACTGCATTGTCTATATCCCGTCGTTCAGCCACTTCCCAAGACGTATAATAGGTATTGGTAGTGCCGGGAAAGCCAAGCATCATTGCAAAATCACCCTCCTCAACTCCAACAGTGGAGAGTGTAAGCCACCGCTTGGGACGTAACGGCACATTGGTGGCTGCATAGGGTGCAGGATTGCCATCCTTGTCTGCATAGATACGAAATAGACTGAAGTCACCGGTATGTCGCGGCCACATCCAATTGTCGGTATCGGCACCAAACTTACCGATGCTACTTGGAGGGGCTCCCACAAGCCGTATGTCTGAATAGACCTTTTTGGTAAAGAGGTAATATTGATTCCCGTCGAAGAAGGGTTTAATCTCCACCTCCATGCCGGGATGGTCAGCCAGGAACTTTTCTCCTACTTTCTGGCGTGCAAGACGATTCAGATAAGAGGGGGAGAGATAAAACAGTCCCTCCGTGTCGTCCTCCCTGTCACGCTCCAGGCACTCCTTCACCCAACCGGTCACCTCTTCAATCCCCTCGATAAAGGTGACAGTAAGCCCCGGATTGGGCAGTTCCTCTTCGGGTGTCATGGCCCAGAATCCCTCTTCCAGATAATTGCTCTCCAGCGTACTATGCTGTTGTATCTGTCCGTAACCACAGTGGTGATTGGTGAGTACCAGTCCGTATGGAGAAATCACCTCGCCCGTACAACCTCTTCCAAACTGCACCACGGCATCTTTAAGTGAGGAACCATCGGGGTTGTAGATATCCACATCATCCAGTTTCAATCCCAGCTGTTGCATCTCAGCCAGCTTCTGCTGTCTCAGCAGATGAAGCATCCACATACCTTCATCGGCAGAGAGAGGATAAAAAAGCATAAAGGAGAGGAACAGACAGACAAGAGATCTTTTCATAGTTACAATATTTACTTTTTTGTTTGGAGCGATAAAGATAGAAAAAATGCCGCAAATCCTTCTGCATATCTCTTTTCCGTTTATCTTTGCCTTAGAAATTAGACCTTACTTTTAACTTTCCTGATCATGCATTATGAAAAAATTTTCGAAGAGATCTTTCGTGATCTCCAAAAGAAAGAAGACAAGGGTGAAGTGGCCACATACATCCCGGAACTGGCTTCTGTCGACCCCAATCAGTTTGGTGTATATCTGAAAACAGTGGAGGGTAACGGATACTCTTTCGGAGATGCCGAGAAGCGATTCTCAATACAAAGCATCGCCAAGGTGCTCTCATTTGTTTTGGCTTACGGGCGACTGAAAAGTGATGTCTGGAAACGAACCAACCTGGAACCGGCAGGTACACCCTTCAACTCCCTCCTGCAGCTGGAAGTGGACAGGGGCATCCCCCGCAACCCTTTTATCAACGCAGGTGCAATCCTCATTTGCGATATTCTGGTAAGCGAACTAGAAAATCCCAAGGATGAGATACTCGCTTTCGTAAGAGCTCTTTCAGGCAACGACTCCATCGACTATAACCCAAGGGTGGCACAATCTGAAAAAGAGATGGGAAACCGCAACTACGCCATGATTTACCTTATGAAATCGTTCGGTAACATTGAGAACAAGATTGACACGGTAATGGATCTCTATTTCCATCTTTGCTCTCTGGAGATGAACTGTAAAGAGCTTGGCTCCACTTTCCTGTTCCTTGCCAACAACGGTGTGGTACCATGGTCGGGAGAACGCATTCTCTCTCCCAGTCGCACCAAACGTACCAATGCACTGATGCAGACCTGTGGTTTCTACGACGAAGCGGGTGAATTTACGTTCAAGGTTGGACTGCCAGGCAAGAGTGGCGTGGGAGGCGGCATCGTGGCGGTACACCCTGGTAGGTATACCATTGCCGTTTGGAGCCCCAAGCTTAACAGCAAAGGCAATTCATACAGGGGTATGCTCTTCCTGGAACAGTTCACTACTGTGACCAATCTCTCAATTTTTTAACAGTCATTGCGTGACCAACAATTTCCATTACAGAAAGCTGACATTCCTGGAAGAGAAATCTTAAATATACAAAAAAGCACACCTTCAGAGTGGCTTTTCAATTGAAAACGGTTAATTTTGCCCACGATTGAAAAATAAGGGTTTAGATGAAAATTGATTTTAGGGAACGTACACCTCAACTGATTGCCGTCATCGGAGTGTTGGCCATCGTGTTGGCCATCGTGATTGGCTTCCTGGTAAACAAGAATGCTGAAATTGAAGATATGCAGCAGCAGTTCACTCTCGACAAACAGGAGCTGGAGGATGAGTATGAAGCGATCTCACTGCAGTATGAAGGATTCAAGTTCAGTGTACAGAATGACTCACTGCTATACAAGCTGGAGAACGAGCGGACGAAAGTGATGCGCCTTCAGGAGGAGCTGCGTCTGACAAAAGCGACCGATCAGGCAGAGATCAGACGACTTAAAGATGAGCTTTCCACATTGCGAAAGGTGCTTCGCTCCTATATCCATCAGATTGACTCCCTAAACCGATTGAACGAAGAGCTGAGAGCTGAAAACCGCCAGATTACACAACAGTTCAATGAGACCAGCCGTACACTGACACAGGTATCACAAGAGAAAGAACAATTGACAGAGAAGGTGTCATTGGCTGCACAGCTGGTGGCAACCAATATTGCGGTGAAAGCAGTAAACAACCGTGGTAAGGAACAGTCGAGACTCAGTCGCAGCAGTCAGTTTGTTGTCACTTTCACTATTGCTCGCAACATCACCACCGAGCCGGGGGAGCGAACAATTTACGTACGACTGATGACACCCGACGGCACAGTCCTCTCCAAAAGCCCCACCCATACCTTCACTTATGAGAACAGGGATATTCTTTATTCCATGCAACGCATTGTGGAATATGGAGGTGAGGAGATACCGGTAACTCTTTACTGGGATATCGAGGAGTTCCTGATGGCGGGCACCTACAAAGCTGATATCTTCGCCAACGGACATCACATTGGCACAAGCAGCTTCAATATGGAGGAATAAACGTTCCTTTCACAAACTGATCATCTCCAGGAACGTTTGCTCGTCAATCACTTTTACTCCCAGTTTTGTTGCTTTCTCTAACTTCGCCGGCCCCATGTTCTCTCCGGCCAGAATATAATCGGTCTTTTTCGATACCGATCCGCTATTGTTACCTCCATGTTGCAGAATCATTTTCTTGTATTCATCACGTGAATGCAACGCAAATGTGCCACTGATTACAATGGTCAGTCCACTTAGCTTATCTGTCCTATCAGCCAGGGTCTCCTCGCTAAGCGTAAACTGTAACCCCGCCTTGCGAAGTCGATCTACAAACAACAGGCTATCCGCGCTTGAAAAATAGGCAGTCACACTTTGTGCGATACGGCCACCAATCTCCTCCACTGCTGTCAGTTCCTCTACTGTAGCCGACATCAACATCTCAATGTGCGGGAAAGCGTGTGCCAGCTTGCGTGCTACCGTTTCACCAACATAACGGATTCCGAGTGCGTGGAGGACCCTCTCATAAGGTACCGATTTCGACTGTTCAATACTTTGCAACAGGTTGCGGGCACTTGTTTCACCCCAACGTTCCAGAACTGCCAGATCATTGAATTGGAGTGAGTAAAGATCGGCAGCATCACTGATCATCCCCTTGTCGTAAAGAAGTGAGATCGTCTCAGGGCCGATGGTGATGTCCATCGCCTTACGGGTCACGAAATGTTCGATGCGTCCCTTAATCTGCGGGGGGCATCCGGCACTGTTGGGACAATAATGTACAGCCTCATCTTCGTTCCGGGTCAACAAACTGCCACATGCAGGGCAGTTACGTGTGAAAGTGACCTTGTCCCCCAACATGAACCGTGCATCCTTGTCCACACCTGTGATTTTGGGAATAATTTCACCACCTTTTTCCACGTAAACCTTGTCTCCTATGTGCAGATCGAGGGCATGGATCGCATCTTCATTATAGAGTGAGGCACGCTTTACGGTAGTGCCAGAAAGCAATACCGGCTCGAGGTTGGCCACAGGTGTAACTGCACCTGTGCGACCCACCTGCCAGGAGACCGACTCCAAAGTGGTCTCCGCCTGCTCAGGGTTGAACTTGTAGGCAATGGCCCAGCGGGGAAACTTGGAAGTGTAACCCAAGTTACGCTGTTGCACCAGCGAATCGACCTTGATCACCACACCGTCGGTAGTCACCGGTAGGTGTCGCCGCTCACGATCCCAGAAACGCAGGTAGTCAAATACCTCTTCGAGCGTCTGACAGCGCTGCATGGCCGACGACACGTTGAGCCCCCAACCACGTGCCAGAGTCATATTCTCATAGTGGCTTTCCGTGGGAAGCGATTCTCCCAGCATGTAATAGACAAACGACTGTAAGCGGCGTGATGCCACCACACGTGAATCCTGCAGCTTCAGTGTGCCGGAAGCGGCATTCCGGGGGTTGGCAAATAGAGGCTCCTCCTGTGCGGCCCGTTCGCGGTTCAATTCATCGAACGAGTTCCAGGGCATCAGGATCTCACCCCGCATTTCCAGGTAGGAGGGGACTTCGGTTCCTCTCAAAATGAGTGGTATATTGCGGATGGTACGCACATTGTCCGTCACATCATCACCCTTTTGTCCATCGCCCCGTGTGACGGCACGGGTAAGCTTCCCCTCTTCATAGATCAAAGAGATGGAAGTGCCATCATACTTCAGTTCACAGACAATCTCAAAATCCTCATTCAGACTTTTCTTTACCCGGTTGTAGAATTCGCTCACTTCACCTTCGGAATAGGTATTTTGCAGTGATAACATCGGATATCGATGTGCCACCTGATTGAAACTCTTGTTGATGTCGCTTCCCACCCTTACCGAAGGTGAATTTGGATCGGCGTACTCTGGATACTGGGCTTCCAGGCGTATCAGCTCAGCCATTAGCCGGTCAAACTCCTGATCGGAGATCTGCGGTTGCGACAGTACGTAGTAGTTGTAGTTATGTTCATGCAACTGCTCACGCAGCGCTTCTATTTGTTGCCTGATCTGATCCATATCAAATGACGATTATTGAAAAAAACGCATCCAGGGGTACTCCCTGCTGTTCTGTTGCTGTGGCCTTAAGGTTCCCACAGTCACCGTGAGTGCCAATGCCTGTTGGAAGAGCAACGCGCCCTCGCTGAAATGCATGTTGCAGTTGAGTCGTAGCTTCGTTCGCTCCGAATCAATAAGGCGGATGTACCATTTGCTTTGTAGATAGCGGCTTCCCTGCAGGTATGGATTGCCCCAATAGAGCTGGCTGCCATATCTCTCGAAAAGTCGCATACGAGGGTCTCCAGCATAGAGCATGTTCTCGGTACCGACACCCATATATTCGGCATTGAATAGAGCGGTAAAACCAACCGGTCTATAGGTTTCATCTGCCTTTCGGTCTCGCTCAACAGCTGCAAATATTCCAGCCGAGGTCATCATCCGAAAGTGGTTTCCAAACGAATATTCCAGCCCCACTGAAGCGATCCCCTGGATCACCTCGCTCACACCGAAGCGTCCGTCGTTGGGGTAGTTGCCAGCAAGATGAAAGAGACTTGATTGGAAATCAGCAAAAAAGAGGCCTTTACTGGTTTTACCGGATAAACCAAGAAAGAAACTTTCACGTTTCTCGGCGGTAGAGTAACCAGTCCAGTCCATCCAGGCATTGACAAAGTTATTCTCCTTGCCCAGTTGCCAGAAGATACCCTGCATCAACGGCATAAACTGATTGACCGAATCTCGAAAAAAAAAGTCTGAGTAATTGGAGAGCACCTCCCTGCGAGGGAAAGCACCGGCGCGAAACTGCACCTTCTCGTTTTCATAGTTGTAGTAGAGTGTGACCTCAGCCTTGTCAATTGCATGATTCATCCCCGGCATCTTTAGCAGGTTCACCCCGGCCACCAGTGTGTTGGTACTATCCCAACTCACACCTCCCAGGGCGTTAAACCAGATTCCTTGCAGCGTGCGGGCATCAGCATATTGCGACGGTTTATACTCCATATTGTCGAAGAAGTAATCCATACCGACACTCCAGCGCAACTCCTGTGCCGGAGATGTGAGGACTGAGAAGAGTAAAAAGGCAATGCACAATATCCTTGATCCCATAGCTTGCAACTTATCGGGGGATAAAGATAGTAAAAATGCTCAAATCTTGCGGTCTTTCCACTTACCACTGCGAAGATAATTGAAGGAGAGTGCCATCAGAAAGATCCAGTAGACATGCTCGGTGGTCCAGGCAACTGCTACCGACAAACGAAGGAAGATAATCACAAGCCACATGTAGGCCAGGTAGAAGATGAGGGTGAATATCTCGTATCCAAGTGCTGTACGGCTGTTTCCGGTACCAGAGACAGCACTAAAGAGCACTGTACCAACACTGTACAGAGGCAGGGAGGTGATCAATACGTAAAGCGGAACCACCGTATCGCTTATCAACGAGGGATCGTCAGTATAGATGTGTATCATTAGCCGCGGGAAGAGCGAGATCACCAGAATGACGAATAGCATTACACCCAAGCTGAGAAGTGAGATTCGTTTTACCAGCTGCAACACTTCACTGACTTTCCCGGCACCGATGGTGTTGCTAACCAGCGTACTGGCTGAGGATCCCAAAGCATGTGAAGGGATGGTAAAAATGGTGTAAAAGCTGCGTACAATATTTGTTACAGCCAGTGATCGCTCACCCATGTAGTTTTCGATGAAGAGAAAGAAAAGCATCCAGGTGCCTACCGATAAGAGATACTGGAGCATCATGTAGATGGAGATATCCAATATTTTCTTGATCACCGGCCACTGAAAACGGATTGTTGTGAAGCCATATTTATGTGGATCGGCTTTCTTGCGAGTATAAATGATAAAAAAGATTGTGGAGGCCATCTCTGCTATCACCGAGGCAATGGCTGCTCCGGCCATGCCCATCTCCGGCATACCAAGATGACCGAAAATCAATCCGTAGTCGAAAACCACATTGACCAGACCCATCACCACCGCATTGACGGTCAACACCTTCGTGCGTGCAATGCCAATATAGAAGGCACGGAACATCACGTTTGTGAAAGCAAATAGAAGACCGAAGACACGCCACACCATGTAGTCGGTAATAGCACCTGCCACATCCTGAGAGGCAAATATTGCCGGTAACCAGTGGACAGCTGCAAATCGAAGCAAGGGAATCAGCAACAATGCAGGAATCAGCAGGAAGAGAATTCCCTGAATCACGATCTCACCGATCTTATGGTAATTCCCTTCACCGTTGCGACGTCCGATGAGGATCTGACTCCCCATACTAAAACCAAAACCCAGTGTGTATATGGCGATGTAAATGATTCCCGCCAAAGCAGACGCACCCAACTCCACCTCCCCCACTCGACCGAGGAAGGCTGTGTCAATCACCTGAATGATGTTCTGCGCCAGCAAGCTTAGCAGGATGGGTGAACTAACCTTAAGAATCTGTTTATTACTGTACACGTTGTGGTTTCATAAAAAAACCGCCGATGTTATTCATTACCGGCGGCAGGTTCTGCGGATTGAGATGTTACCTGCGGATGAGGTTGGAGCCAGGCTCCAGGTTGATCACTGTAGGAACAAATGTTTTTGCCTCTTCCAGCGGTAGGAGAGCATAACTCATTATGATGATCACATCCCCTACTTGCACCTTGCGGGCTGCTGCGCCATTGAGACAAATTGTACGAGATCCGCGTTCTCCACGAATGATATAGGTCTCGAATCGCTCGCCATTGTTGTTGTTTACTATTGCAACTTTCTCGTGCACAAACATTCCCGCTGCATCAATCAGATCTTCGTCGATGGTGATGCTTCCCTCATAATTGAGATTGGCATCAGTGACTGTTGCCTTGTGTATCTTTGATTTTAATGTCTCTACCCACATAACTTATTATCTGTAACTGATGTTGTCGATTAATCGCACCTCACCACAATAAACGGCTATACAACCCACTGGCCAATCGCTCTCCCCCCAGGTGGTAAGAGGTTGGAGAGAATATCCGTCAACAATTTCGTAATATTCAACACGTAACCCTGGCACATTGTTTATCTCCTGTACCACCCAGGAAGCAATTTCGTGTGGGGCATTGTCTCTCTTCTTTTGTAAGCTTTCACACAAAACATGGTAAATCTGAGATGCCTGTTCCTGTTCTGCAAGAGACAAACGTTGATTGCGGCTACTCATGGCCAATCCCGATTTTTCCCTGACAATGGGTACACCCACAATCTCCACAGGGATATGAAGCATCGCGGTCATCTCCCGCACGATGGACAGTTGCTGGAAATCTTTTTCTCCAAAATAGGCTTTATCAGGCTGAACGAAGCTAAACAAGCGACTTACTACCTGGGCAACACCATTGAAATGTCCGGGACGATAGCGACCTTCCATCACCTTATCTAGTATTCCGAAATCGAACACCCTATTGTCCGGTTCAGGATAAACTTCCTCAACAGAAGGAGCAAACAGAATGTTTACCCCCAATTCCTGCAATAATTGTTCATCTACCTCCGGAGTGCGGGGATAGAGCAGTAAATCATTTCTATTGTTGAACTGCGTGGGGTTCACGAAAAGACTCACCACCGTACATTCATTCTCGGCAATGCTTTGCCGGATGAGTGTTGCATGCCCTTCATGTAACGCCCCCATTGTAGGTACAAACCCTATAGAATCGCCCTTGCAGCGAATTGATTGGAGTGCAAGATTGAGACCGGAAACAGTATGAATAACTTTCATTGATTGTTTTGTTTCAGCATGCAAAGCAACAAAATATTTGCCACATAGAGAAGAAATTTGCCTTCATTGAGAAAAGTTTTAGTTTTCTTTCAC
>JAAZLV010000336.1 GCA_012799155.1 Bacteroidales bacterium
CTGCCCAGTTTTTCTCCAGATCCTGGTCAATCGCCTCTCTGTGTAATAACAGTTTACCCATCCCTTTTGTTGTGCTTTTGAGGGCAATTAATCCATGCGCAAGGGGGATGCCAATGTTTCGTATCACGGTGGAGTCTGTCAGATCCCTCTGAAGACGTGAAATGGGCAGCTTGGCCGCCAGATGTTCGAGCAACGCGTTGGCTATTCCCAGGTTCCCCTCGGCATTCTCAAAGTCGATCGGGTTCACCTTGTGCGGCATGGCCGATGAGCCTACCTCTCCCTCCTTGATCTTCTGCTTGAAGTACTCCATCGAGATATATTGCCACATGTCGCGGTTGAAGTCGATCAAGATGGTATGGATTCGCTTCAGTGCATCGAACGAAGCCGCCAGTGCGTCGTAGTTCGATATCTGGGTGGTGTACTCTTCCCTTGCCAGATGCAGCTTCTCCTGCAGGAATCTTTCTGCAAAACGTTTCCAGTCGGTATGTGGATAAGCCACATGGTGGGCGTTAAAGTTTCCCGTGGCACCGCCGAACTTGGCTTTTGCAGGGATATGTTTCAGTACTTCCAATTGATTGTTGAGCCGGTAGGCAAACACCATTATCTCCTTGCCGAGTCTGGTGGGTGATGCCGGCTGTCCATGGGTGCGAGCAAGCATTGGTATATCGGTCCACTCCTCTGCCAGTGATCCTATCCGTGCGATCAGCTTTTCCAGTTCGGGGATGTAAACCTCCAGCAACGCTTCCTGCCACATCATAGGCGTAGCGGTGTTATTGATATCTTGCGAGGTGAGCCCGAAATGGATGAATTCCTTGTAAGTCTCAAGCCCCAACCGGTCGAACGCTTCTTTCAGGAAGTACTCGACTGCTTTCACGTCATGATTGGTTACCTGTTCAATCTCCTTTACCCGTAGTGCATCTTTCTCTGAGAAGTTGTGATAAAGATTCTGCAATTCATTGAACAGGTTCTTTTCTACCTTGTCGAGCGGTTCAATGCCTGCTTCACACAAGGCAATGAAATATTCGATCTCTACCTTCACACGATATCTGATCAGTGCATATTCCGAAAAATAGGCACTCAGCTCTACGGTTTTATTTCTATAGCGTCCGTCGACGGGGGATATGGCTGTCAATTGGTTTAGCTCCATTGTAGTTGTTGCGCAATGCGGATTATGAAATCGGGTACTGAGTTACGGAAAATCACTTTCCGCATGTTTCATCTCAGTCTTATTGTTGTTGATTTATCCCGAAAGTATATAACACCCTATGTTTACGGTACAAAAATAGCGATAATTACAGAGTTGTAAAAATATTTATAAAATTATTTGCAAAATATTTTGCGGGAAAACAAAAAGAGTCTATCTTTGCATCACTTTTTCAGAGAGCATCCTCCGGGAGCGGAGTTCAGCAAAGAAAAAGATCTTTTTCGGGCGTTTAGCTCAGCTGGTTCAGAGCATCTGCCTTACAAGCAGAGGGTCGGCGGTTCGAATCCGTCAACGCCCACAAAATAAAACACTTATCGATTCATTTCGGTGAGTGTTTTTCTTTTTTAGGTATGCTACCTGTTTGAACCCCCATCTTTATTGTGAAACGAGTCATGGCGTATCCCCATTTGAATCGTTTTCTTCCATTTCCTTCAGGTTAGGTATGGTACAGGTTCTAATCTCGTTCTAATATGGTTCTAATATGGTTCTAATCTCGTTCTAATAGATTCGAAGCAGTAAAGACTCAGTTACGACCAAATATAGGTGAAATTGTGTGTCAAAATAAGCCCTGTAGGGAAGATCAGTTGAACAAAGCATCCGACGAGATGGTTACTCTCGTAAACAACCAACCACTATGAACGACTTGAAATTTTCCATACTCGACCTGGCTTATTATTCAGAAAGCAACCGCTCACCCGGCGAGGTACTGCACAATTCCACCGAGATCGCCATCTTAGCCGAACAGCTGGGATACCACCGCTACTGGTTTGCTGAACACCATAACAGTGCATCGCTGATGAGCATGTTCCCGGAAATCATCATGGCACATGTGGCTTCGAAGACAAGCAGGATACGGGTGGGTAGCGGAGGCGTGATGCTCCCCAACCACAGTTCATTGAGTGTGGCGGAACGCTTCTCCATGCTGGAGGCGCTGCACCCGGGACGTATCGACCTGGGCATTGGACGTGCCCCCGGCACCGACGGCAGAACAGCATATGCACTGCGTCGTTCCTGGGAAGTGTTGCGCGAAGACACCTTTCCCCGGCAACTGGACGAGCTCTTCGGTTTCTTTGGTCATGACCTACCGGAAGATCATGAGTTCTCCAGGATAATAGCCAATCCCGATCCGTCACTGGTGCCACAGATCTATATGCTGGGATCCAGCACGGGAGGAGTGCAATTTGCCATACAAAAGGGACTGGCATTCGTATTTGCGGCGCAGATCAATGCCGAGATGGCAGTACCCGTGATGCAACTTTACCGGCAGCAGTTCCGTCCCTCAAAATATTACGACCGACCGAAGGCTATTCTCTCCATTAGTGTCTTTACTGCTGAAACAGAGGAGGAGGCCTACTATCAGGCTGCCCCCACCCTTTTGATGTGGACAATGCTGGCCACCGGTAAACGCTTCACCTCCTTCCCTACCCTTGAAGAAGCGAGCAACTACCCATACACCTTGCAGGAGAAGGCAATACGCGATCAGCAGATGAACAAGTTCGTGATCGGCACTCCGGAGCATGTTGCTGACAAGCTCCATCAGTGGGCTGCGAAAACAGGTGCCGACGAGATCATCATGTTGGATGGCTACCCTGAGATGAACGCCCGCAGGAAAGCTTACACACTGCTGGCCCGTCAGTTTGGACTCAACAGTGAGGGGAAATAGTTGCTGCACTTTACAGGTGCTGCTTATTCAGACATGTTTTTGATGTAGGGCAACTCTTTCAGATTACTGAAACCATAGAACTGATTGGCATTGCTACTGAGGAACATCTCCTTCTCCGCATCGGTGATCAGCGAGGAGCGCAACACGAAATCGTATGACATCCTGTAGGTGATGGCGGTGATTGTTCTGGGATAATCGGAACCCCACATAAGCTTCCCAATGCCGACAAGCGATGCAGCCTCTTTAATCGCCCAAATGGCTCCCTGATAGGGGTAAAACTCTTCATGGAATAGCCAGGTGATCCCACCCGATTCAATCCGCACGTTAGGGTGACGGGCCAACTTAATCTGTTCCTGCCACTGTGGACGGGTTACCATGCCAAAGTGACCGATCGCAATCCGCAATCGGGGAAAGGCGGCAATGATCTCCTCCATCTCCGCCACCTGGGCAGCACCATCGGCCAGGTCTATCGAGAGCAGCAGATCCTGTCGTTCCATCTCTCCGAAGATCTCCATCAGCTCATCGGTGGTGAGCCATATCCTTCTGTCGGACATCAGCAAGCGGTTAGCCGGGATCTTCAGCGCCCTGAAACCCTGCAGGAAGAGCTCCGATGCATGGCTGAGCCACCCCTCCCTGCGAAGATCCACCATGCCGCAACAGAGAAAGCGGTCAGGGTATCGCTGCTGCACCTCCAGCAGATAATCATTCTGAACTCCATCGATGTACTCCTGTGTGATCACAGCTGCCGATACCTGGGCATAGTCCATGTTCGACAGGAAGATCTCGGCAGTGTTGCGGCCATCAACGATAAAGGGAGGCACCATCTGCCGAATCTCACCCATGAAGAGTGAACGCCCGTTGGCGAGGGTCTCAATTTTCTGCCCCTCAACTGTTGTATCTTGCCTGAGCCATAGATGGGCGTGGGCGTCGATGATGGGATAATCTGCTATCATTCGAATGCGAGTATGATTTTGAGTACTTTATCGCGATTTTCAGACCAGTAGAGCAATGCCTTATCTGCTTCCTCGGGAGGATAGACCGCCGTGATCAGTGATGCGGGTAGCTGGTTGCGCCGGATGTAAGCGATCACCGCGCGGAAGTCTTCCGGCAGCGCATTTCGCGAGCCCCTGATGTCCAGCTCTTTTGAGACAAAATATTTGGTTTCGAAGGAGACCTCCGACTTAGCATAGCCGATACAAACCACCCGACCGGTGAAGGCCACTTCGTCGATCGCCATGCGATAGGTGGCAGGTGAGCCCACCGCCTCGATCACCACGTCGGGTCCCATCCCTCCTGTCAGTTCCATCAGGCGGGTATGCAGATCCTCCTCTGTGGAGTGGATCGTATCTGACGCTCCCAACTGCTTTGCAAGCTCCAGCTTCTGATGGTCCAGATCTACCGCGATCACCCGTGCACCCCGTTGTGCTGCGCGGATGATTGCCCCGGTGCCGATCATCCCGCAACCAATCACCATCACCACATCCAGGTCGGTGACAGCGCCCCGGGCTACGGCATGAAAACCAACACTCAGCGGTTCCACCAGCACCAGTTCGCGGGCGTTTAGGTTGTCGGCGGTGATCACCTTCTGCCAGGGAACAGCAATAAATTCGCACATGGCACCATCCCGTTGCACACCCAAAGTCTGGTTAAACTGGCAGGCATTGGGACGTCCGTTGCGACAGGAGGGGCAGTTGCCGCAGCTGGTGTATGGATTCACCGTACAGTGCATCCCCACCCTAATGTTTGCCGGAACACCCTCAGTCACCTGCTCTACTACGGCACTGATCTCATGACCGGGGATCACCGGCATGCGCACCATCGGATTCATCCCCAAGTAGGTGTTCAGGTCGGAACCGCAGAATCCGGCGAATATCACTTTCAACAACACCTCACCCGGTTGTGCAGCCGGCCTCTCTTTTTCCTCCAGGGCAGCTTGCCCTACAGCTGATATCTTTACTGCTTTCATTGTGATTGTTCAAAAAATTTCATCATTAACTGTTCAGCCAGGTGTCCCTGAAACGGGGTTCCAAAATTCTCTTTACATCGGCCAGCAACTCCTCGTTGAGAGGCTCCTCCATCCATTGCAGGTTCTGCATCACCGATGCGCTGCGGGTGGTACTGAAGAGCGTGGTGGCAATCTGCGGATTCGACACTGCATATTGTATGGCCAGCTTTTCAATGCTTTCACCTCTCTTCCGGCAGTAGTCGGCTGCCTTCCGGCAAAGCATTTTCAATGGCTCCGGTGCCGGATGCCAATCGGGTGCACCCCGCTCTGTCAACAATCCCATGGAGAAAGGCGAAGCGTTGATCACACCCACCCCATGCTGCTCAAAATAGTCGAGATAATCACCCAGTGCATCATCGTTGAGTGTATAATGACAGAAAGAGAGGATCGACTCCACGGTGCCCGGTGGCACATGATCAATCACATAGACGAAATGGCGGAGTGTCAGGTTGGTGATCCCGACATGCCCTACCACACCTTTCTCCCGTAACTCTACCAATTTAGGCAGTGTTTCATTGCAGACCTGATCGAGATCGGCAAATTCAATGTCATGCACGTTGATCAGATCGATGTAATCGACATGCAGCCGCTCCATGCTCTCATAGAGACTCTCCTCTGCCCTTCGTGCCGAGTAATCCCACTCATTCACCCCCTCCTTGCCGTAGCGTCCAACCTTGGTGGAGAGGTAATAGCTCTTCCGGTCTGCTCTCTGTAAAGCCTTTCCCAGTACTTTCTCCGCTCTGAGATGCCCGTAGTAAGGCGACACATCGATGAAATTGATCCCATGTTCCAGTGCTGTCAGCACCGCTTCAACACCCTCCTCTTCCTTGAGTGAATGAAATACCCCTCCCAGGGAGGAAGCTCCAAAGCTCAGGGGTGTCACCATCATACCGGTATTGCCGATTTCTCTTTTTTTCATATTTCAGACTTTCTATCTGCCACAAAGCAGGAGTACAATGAACAAAAGTAGAAATTTTTTCAGACAATCAACATACTAAATACTCATCGTTATGTTCGACATCCATTTTTAATTAAAATTTGCTATATTTGCATTGGCGTGTTTCAATTCGTTGATCAATGAAAAAAGCAGTTTTTCTGTTGATGATGTTGCTCTGTTACATCACCTTCATGCAGGGTGAAGAGCACCCACGGAAGAAAGTTGCGGTGGTACTCAGTGGAGGTTCAGCCAAAGGCTTTGTACATGTAGGTGTGCTCAAGGTGCTGGAACGTGCCGGCATCCCCATCGACTACATTGCAGGTACCAGCATTGGAGCTGTTGTTGGCGGTCTCTATGCCGTGGGTTATGATGCAGAGATGATCGACTCGCTGATACAACTGCAAGACTGGGATTATCTGATGAGTGACAACATCTACCGTGAAAATCTTCCTGCAACCCAGCGTGACAGACGCAACGAATTCATCGTTTCTCTTCCATACAGTTTGAATTTCAGGGAGAGAAGCGGTAATGTAAGTTTGCCACGGGGAGTCTTGTCGGGACAGAATCTCTACAGTCTCTTTTTGCACCTCACCATCGGTTTTCAACATGAGATGGAATTCGACAACCTACCTACACCCTTCGGATGTGTAGCTGCCGATGTACGCACCGGTAAGGAGGTGGTTTTCCGGAAGGGCATCTTGCCTGAAGCCATCAGAGCCAGCATGGCC
>JAAZLV010000337.1 GCA_012799155.1 Bacteroidales bacterium
CTGCGCCAAGTGAGCCATTCGTGCGCGGTGTCGGGCGACTCGTAGTAGTAATGTTTAATCCCCTGCTTTTGTAACATCTTTCGAAAAGCACCAATTGACAGCTGGAACACATCCGGTTCTGTAGTGCCAACACCCAGCCAGAGTACCCTGATCTGATTGTTTATGCGGTCTCCATTGCTGAATACGCCACCAAGGAAAGTGTCAGCATCAATCTCCGCAGCACTGGGATAGTTGGCGGTACCACTAAAACCACCGTAGTAGGCAAACTTGTCAAGGTTGTTCATGATGATGCGCATGGTTTGGTTGGCGCCCATCGAGAGGCCTGCAATGGCACGGCTTTCCCGGTGATCAATGGTGCGGAAGCGGTTGTCGATCATTGGAATGATCTCGTCAATCATCACCTCCTCAAACACCATGGTGGGACGGGATGAGCTGGTTGTAGCCTGCTCGTTTTCGGCTTTGAATGCATAGCCATTGTCCATCACGATGATCATTGGTTTGGCTTTTCCATCAGCGATCAGGTTGTCGAGGATTAGGCCGGCTTTCCCTTGTGCGGACCACCCGGTCTCATCTTCGAAGCTGCCATGCTGCAGGTAGAGTACTGGATAGCGTTTCTGATCTCCTGAATCATAGCAGGGAGGCGTATAGACAAAGCAACGACGCCAGGAACGAGTGATTTCAGAGTAGTAATTAAGCTCGCTGATTCGTCCATGTGGTACGTTTTTGAGAGCATAGAACTCCTGATCACGCGCAGGAATCTCGATCCCGCTTCCCCAGCGTCCGGCACCGTAGAAGTAGCGTGTTCCAGGGTCAGGGACAGATGCTCCGTCGATGTTGAGTTGATAATAGTGAAACCCCTCTTCCTGGGGTGCCGACTCTCCGATCCAAATACCTTTCTCGTTTCTTTTCAGGTCATATTTCACACCTCCGATATCAAGTTGTACATATTGCGCATCAGGAGCCTCCAGTTGCACCCGCACACTCCCTTCAGAATTTACCTGTGGATATTCTTTCCCCGGTTGGTTGACTTCCGAAGGTTTGAAATCCTCTTTCACTGGACTTTGGGCGTGTGCGGTGCTGAGTGCAGTTGCTGTCATCAGGCACAGAAACCATACGTTTCTTCTGTTCATCATGTTATTGTTTAATTCTAAAGGTATGTATTGCTACCGAAAAAGTTATTCACCCTATTCAGGAAGTGCATCATTGTTTGTAGTAGCATGCAACCCAATTAGGTTACCCGTAAAGCCGCCTGCCACATCAGTTGAAAGTATATCACCGGAGACCGTTCCGCCAAGGTTGTGATAACTTTCACCGTTCATTGAATAATTGAAACGATAGTCATCCCCATTAGCAGTAATCTGTAGGAGGAGAGGTTTGCCAGTCTCTATGGGGGTACTGGCAAGAATGGTTGAGGCTCCTCTTTCAGTACGCTGGAGTACCAGATAATCCTGTTTTCCTTTCCGGGTGATTCCGAAGAGGTAATAGAATCGCTCACTCTGATAACAAACCATTCCGGCCAGATCCTTTTCAGATGCAGGCTGATATTGTAGAGTGGTGGTGGCAGTGAAATATCTGTGTTGTTGGCGGTGGAAGAGGGTTGAAGTGGGTGCAACTGCTTTCAAGTTGACCGGGAACGGTGTAAGTATAATCCCTTTTTTGTCAGTTTTTACAAACTCCTCTCGGGGGCCTCTCACTCCAATCCAGCGATAGTCCAAATTAGATGATCGGAAATCATCGCGAAAAGTAAAGTTGCCGTTGGGGAAAAATCCATCTTCTCCTGTTTTATTTGTTACTCCTTCCGGCATTTTCAGCTTTGGTGTCATGGGAACCAGACCGTTCTCAAAAACGGGATACTTGCCGCTCCAGTCGACTGGTAGTATGAATGTCTCACGTCCAGTATTGACTCTGTTCTGCTCATTCGGGCGAATGGCAAGGAAGACACCATAGTATTTACCGTCGGGACCCTCCACCAAATCGGCATGTCCGGCCCAGTCAACCTTGTTTGCCCTGTCCGGATGGAGGTAACGCTGTGACAGTATGGGATTGTTGTCGGCAGGGGTGTATGGACCTTTCGGGTGATCACTGGTGAAAATCACTTCACTGTGCCAGTCACCGGTACCCCCCTCGGCACACATCAGGTAATAGATGCCGTTTCTTTTGTAGATATGGGGTGCTTCAATCCAGATCGGTTTTTGTGAGATATCCACACCACCATCCACGATAATCTGGTCACTGCCGGGGATTACCTGATCGTTCTCCATATCATACTCCCAAATCTTTATTACCCGGTGACCCTCATACAACTCTTTACCCCTGTCGGGTGCATCGTTGTGGATTACATATGCCTTGCCATCGTCATCAAAGAAAAGAGAGGGATCGATTCCACCAAAATTGAGTTTCTTAACATCGCTCCAACCCTTCATGGGGTCTTTTGTTTTCACAACCATGTTTCCAATGTTACCGGCAAATTGAGTTGTGATCATGTAAAAGGTGTCATTGTATTGATTGTACTTGATGGCTGGAGCATAGATCCCTGCACTTATGCCGCTGTCATGCACGATCAGCTGTGATTTCCTGTCGAGTACATGGCCAATTTGTTTCCAGTTTACCAGGTCGTTGGAGTGGAAAATGGGTACCCCCGGGAACATGGCAAAGGAGGAGGAGACAAGGTAATAATCATCTCCTTTTCTGGTGATGGAGGGATCAGGGTAACAACCTTGAAGGATTGGATTGTAAAACTCGTCCGTTTTTAACGGATTGTCACGGTATACAGGATCATCGCCCTGATAGGTGAATTGGCTGTAAAGGGGCTTATTTGATGAAATACTCTTTTGAGCTTGTATACCCGAATAGGTGAACAAAATGATGCATGCAGTTAGCAGCAATGGCAGATTTATATTTGCTTTCATCGTGGTAAATTATGATTATGATCTACTGCAAATATAGGTTGATGAGGTGAGACGCAATCCTGATTTTGGATAGTTAATTCACTTTTATAGATAAAACAAATAAAGATTACAACTTGGAGGGTGATTTTCCGAAATATGTCTTAAAGGCTGCACTGAAATACTTAACACTCGAGAAACCACACAGCTCACTCACCTCAGTGACGGTATATTTACCGGACTGAATCAACTTTAGGGCATGGTTTAGACGGATACTCTTGATGAAATCAATAGGGGAGAGATCTGTCAATGATTTGATCTTCTTGTAAAGAAGTGATGAACTGACATTCATCTCAGAGGCGAATGTATCCTTGTTGAATTGTGAGTTGTCCATGTTGGCATGAACCACACTCACTGCTTTCCTTACAAACTGATCATCCAGTTCGTTCAGATAGATTGATTCTCCATCTTCTTCATCAATTAGCCGAAGTGCTTTCTCTTTAACGATTTTCCGATTCTGAATGATGTTAAAAATGCGCTGGTGCAGTAGTGTCATGTCGAAAGGTTTGGTCAGATAATCGTCTGCGCCCAATCCCAATCCATGTAATTGTTGCGATTTCTCATTCAATGCAGTCAAGAGGATGACAGGAATATGTGATGTCTCATATGTCGATTTTATGAGTCTGCATAGTTCAAACCCATCCATGTTGGGCATCATCACATCGGAGATTATCATATCGGGCATTTTTTTCTGGATCATCTCCCAGGCAATTGCTCCATCATTTGCGACTACAATTTTATAGCTGTTTTGCAGTGATTGTTGCAGGAACTCTTTGAGAGAATCATTGTCCTCCACAATCAGGAGATGCTCCTTTTGTTCACTCTCCTGATTATTTGCCTGAATGAGTTCCTCTTCCGGTATAATTATGGATGTCTGTTTCTCAATTCCTTCAATATCGATGTTAAGTGAGGGAGATGTTGCCGACACCTCTTTGTATGGTATGGTTATGCGGAAAAGAGAACCTTCATTCTCTTTGCTTTCGAGTGAAATGTTCCCTTCGTGCATGGTTACGTAGTTTTTCACCAAAAGTAGTCCTATCCCCGAGCCAACGATAGTGGAATTAACAACGTTATCGCCCCTGTAAAACTCCCTAAAGAGTTTTCTTTGTGCAATTGCTGAAATTCCCAATCCATGATCTTTCACTTCTAAAATCCATTTGTTTGTATCACAAGTTAGTTTTATAATGACTTCACCCTCAGGATGAGAATACTTGATGGCATTAGATAACAGGTTGTCAATCACCTTTTCAATTTTTAATTCATCAACTGCTGTTATATAAGCTTCTTTATTGCTATTGAAAACAAGCTTAACTTTTCGTTTTGTGGCAGCAGCATCGAACATCGATTTTCGCTGACGGATTATTTTCACTACATCACTCATCATCAAAAAGGTTTGACCTTTACCGATATCGACCTTCTGAAAGTCTAGTAGTTGGTTTGTGACTGAAGATAATCTCCCAGCTTGTTCTGTGGCAAGGTTAAGGTAATTACGTCCCTCAGCTGAAAGATTTCGTTCCTTGTTTAGCTCTTCTATAGGGGCATTGATCAGTGTCAGGGAAGTACGTATGTCGTGTGCCATATTGGCAAAGAAGCGAATCTTATCTTCGGCATGTTGTTGTCTGATTCGATCGATGTAGAATCGAAGTATAAAGACCAGTAACGAGAAAGTTAATATCATGATAGCCAGTCGAAACCAGAATGACCTCCACCAGGGAGGAGTAATCTGAATCTTTAATGTTCGCTCCTCGACAATTTGTTTAAGCGAGTTGTCATACATCCTAATCTTCAGCGAATAGTTTCCGCTGGGCATGCTGGCATATGTGATGGCTCCTGAACTGGTCGGTTGGGTCCACTCATCATCAATACCTTCCATCTTCCAAGAGAATTTTGTGTAGAGGGAGGAGGTACCGATCGGAAGAAACTCAAGTGTTAGCGTGTTTTGGTCATATTTTAGCGAAATCTCTTCCAGCTCATCGAGAGGAGAATCAATGGCGAAAAATTCATTGTTACGAATTGAACGACCTGAGATGATGATATCCTGAAAGTAGATTCTTCCCTTTGAAGGTGAAAAAAGCATTGCATCTGATTCAAACATCAATGCGCCACTGCTGGTGCCCCAGATGAGCTGTCCGTTTGAAAGCTTAAGTGATGCATTCTGGTTGAAGGATACATTGAAGAAGGAGGGTAAGGAGGAGAATATTTCTACATTCTTTTCCTCGGTATCAAATTTACAGAGTCCTGATTCTGTCCCCAACCAGAGATGGTTCCCATCCCTCAGGATACTGTTCACATAGTTTGAGAGCAATCCCTCATCAGTGGTAAACTTTTCCAGGGTGTTGTCTCTCAGATTATACCGAAGCAGTCCGTCACCGGATGTACCCATCCATACATTGTCTCCAATGACAATCAAGTCATGCAGCAGATATCCATCTAGTATTGTGCGTGTTTGGCCTGTTTTTTTATCCATCAAAAGCAGACCGTAGGTACATGCCAGGAGTAGATTGCCAGGTGTGAATTCCTCAATGGCATATACCGGTTGAAAAGAGTAAGGTTTGAATCTTTTCTCACTTTCAATATAACGGAAGATTTGGCCCAGCGGGCTGCCCATCCAGAGATCACCATGACTGTCCCTGATAATGTCAAAGATATAGTCGTTTGTCAGTGATGAGATTCCATCATCACTTGAGTAGTGTGCGATCTCTCTGCCAGATATGCCATCAATGACATAGATGCCTGATGAATAGGTGCCTGCCCAGATGTTACCATTCCGATCCTCACATAGTGAAATAAACACTTGTGCCTGGTCCTGCAGATTCTGATAATAGGTTTGCCATTTGCCCGAAGATGGTTCCCAACGACTTACCCCATTGTTGGTGGCAAACCAGATATTACCCCTACTGTCCTCAATCACCTTGTTGACATTGTTATTGCTTAATGAATTAGGATTGTTGATCTGATGGGTGATTTGTGTAACCTCTGCCGATTCCTGATCGAAATAGGAGAGTCCTTCGCTATAGGTGCAGACCCATACACGCTTTTCCTGATCATGGAAGATGTCATAAACACCATTTCCCCTCAATGAGTGGGGATTGTCGGGGTTCTCCTTGTAGATGTTCAATACCCGGTGGCTGTCACGGGTCAACTCCCAGATTCCCTGACCGTCAATCCCTACCATCACGGTGGTGTCAGTATTGGCGACAATGGCGTAGATAGGTTGTTTCGGAAACGGTTCTATTGGTGATTGGCGCAGTTTGTTTTCGTGAAGGTCGTACAAATACAAACCGTTGGCACTTGTTCCCACCCAAACCGTTTCATCTTGTGGGTTGTAATAAAACCGGGTTACTTTAAATGTAACATCCTCTTCATATTTGTAGATGTGGCGGTCGGTAAGGGAGTGGGTGTTCATCATCCAGAACCCGTTGTTGGTAGCCATCAGTAGATGTAGATCATCAATCCATATAAAGTCATGCACATCGTGATATTTCTCCTTTCCCAATGCAATTAGTTTCTGGTCCTGATACTTGTAGAGACCTGAAGAGGCGGCTATCAGGATGGATCCGTTACGGTCAATAACGATTCTGTTCAGGACCAGATGGGTATCACCCAGCGGCTTGCGTATGTCAATTACCAAGTCAAAACGGTCATACACCTCGTTGTAGTGAAATATCTGACCATTGTTGGTATAAGCTAACAGGGAATCATTGTCATAGAGCAGTTTTGTATAGATGATGTTTGGCGTTTCATAGGGTAACTGATAGATGTGGTAACTGTTCTCTGTCAATCGAAGTATGCCGCTCTTGGAGGATGCCCAAACGAATCCGTTCCTGTCCTTGCAAACCGATGCGACCTCTCTCATGCTTATTCCGTGAATTGAATTGATATCATAGAATTTCACATTGGAAAAGCAGTATGAGATGGAAAGAAGGAGAAGAGCAAATATGAATCTGGCTTTCATTGACAATTACATTCTGTAAAATCTTAGAACTATTGGAAAGAGCTTACTTCCTACCGGTAATGGCTCGTTATACATTAAACATTGTACAACGATACCTCAAAGATAGTAATAATTGTCAAAAAAACATAAGAGTCTACCTGTTCTTAAGATTCAAAACTGCTCTCCTGCTGCTTCCTCACTTTTTCATCCGTTCATATTCAATTCCAGAATTCTTAATGTGGAAGTAATCGAATGATACATCAAAAGGTGTTTCCGGCTTGGAGGTGTCGGAATCGAACCAGAAGGTACTGGTCATGCTCTGTGTAATGATACCGTCACAGGCAATCAATCCCGCCTTAATATTCCGCAAAGTGGCGTCAGTACTTCCAAGCTGCTGATACATTTCTCCATCGAGTGAATAGAAGGCGGTGTAGTGGGCACCCTCTTTTGTCAGCCGTAAATAAAGTTGTTGGTCACCTGTAATCATCTCAGTCAGGTTAAACGATGCTGCTGATCTGGCAATATCGTTCTCCTCAACCAACAGGTCGATGGTCCCCGGCTGTGGCCCTCTCTGACGGGTTGTCTTGGTCACCGCACGTAGCATCAGCTTCACAAAGTTCTGGTCATCCTGCCAGGCAATGATTCCCGCATTCTCCGGTTGTGACGGGGCTCGGGAACCGGTCAGCTTGGTTTCGATGGACCAGTCATTGTTGGCGCTCTGTAACAGTAGGTTGCGGGCATTATTACTATGTTCAGAAACATCTCCCTTTTCGGTGGTGATTGTGAGTGAACCCGGAATTGAGGAAAATGAGTGATTGTCACTGTTCTCACGGATCCATTCCCACTGTGAACCGAGGTTGCTACCATTGAACTCATCACTCAGTGAGGAGTGGTCGAAATTCAGGTAGTAGCTGTTTTCCTCCATGGTATGATAGTCGATAAACCGTACAATGGCAGTGCCGGGAATGGAGGTGACCTGATCGATTTCTACGGTGGTTGTTTCACTCACTGCTGTTGCTTTCACCATAGGTAAGGAAGATTGTTTTTTCATCTGAAAGCTGTATGCTTTCACCTCCGGTTTGAATGATTGAAGCGGTATGCCGTTCACGCTGATGGTGGCGGGTGTCAAGTCGGGAACAACCTTGACCGGGTAGCTATCGGATGCGGTGGTACCGTTGTAAGTGACAGAAGCAATTACGGAGGCAACACCTGGCTTATGTGCCGTGATCATTCCGTTCTGGTCCACCGTTACCACCGATGGATTGGTGGTTTTGTAGATAACCTCGGTGTTCTCGATCGCAACAAAGCTGTCATCCAATAATGTAGCTGACAAGCGACTCTCTGCAGACTCACCCGGATTGAGAATCATTCTATTTGACTCGACTACCACTGTTTCCAGTGTTTGCTTTAATTGTCCCTTCATCACTGCATTCACACTTCCCCTGATGTCGCGGGACGATGCTCCCACTTCGAATGTGTAGGTTCCTTGGTCAAAGGTGATTCGGTTCTGTTCCGTGTCCCAGTACCAAAGGT
The DNA here is from genome assembly GCA_012799155.1 of Bacteroidales bacterium. Classification (GTDB taxonomy): domain Bacteria; phylum Bacteroidota; class Bacteroidia; order Bacteroidales; family Dysgonomonadaceae; genus Proteiniphilum. The sequence goes on from JAAZLV010000337.1 coordinate 8,413, forward strand.
CACTACAATCGATGTCGATTGAAACGGTTTTGGTCTGTCCGGCAGGAATGGTCACTCTTTTGAATCCTTTCAACTGCTTGAGTGGTCTCCCTTTTGCTGTAGCATCAGCTGTTTGGAGGTAGATCTGTACAATCTCATCACCATCTCTCTTCCCGCTGTTCGTCACATCGGTGGTTATGGTGATCCGGTCATAGGGTGTAATTTCCTTTTTACTGATGTTGATCTCACTATAGTCAAAGGTGGTGTAGGAGAGTCCATATCCGAATTCGTAGGAGACCTCCTTGTCGAAATACCAGTAAGTACGCCCATTTTTGTGGTCATCACCCCGCAGGGAGTAGTCGCCCAAAGGAGGAAGATCATTTACAGATCGATACCAGGTGACGCTGCTCTTACCGCCAGGGTTAACCTCACCGAACAGAATCTTAGCCATTGCTGTTCCCTGTGCCTGGCCATTGTATCCAGTGTAGATCAATCCGGGTACATGCGGATTCTGTTTGATGGCTTCCACCTCTACCATACCCATGGTCTGCATTACCACTATGGTATTTGGGTTAACGGATGCCACTGCCTCTATCAGCTGCAACTGATTGCCAGGTAGTGAGAGGGAGTATCGGTCTGATTCTTCCCTGCCTGTATTCTGGTCAGTGCCTACGAAAATTAGCGCCACATCAGCAGAGGCTACCTTTTCCAGTGTCGCCGGGTCAATTGACTCTACCTGTGGTTCGCGAAACACAAAGTAGATATCCTGCGGTCCCGTGATACCGAGAGTGTTCACCTTTACCGGAAGAGTTATTCCTCTACCAAAAGTGCGTTCACCTTCGGCACTTTCAACCCTCTGTGAAGCAATAATGTTACCGGTGGGTGCACCCACACGCACTTCCAGTGTACCACCCCCCTGTACCACGTTGAGTTGTAAAATCAGTGAATCCAAGTGGGTCAGGTCAATGTTGTGAAAAGCTGTCCAGTCACCATCCTTTATTCCCTGCAGTGTTGGATTGCCGAACCGTTCCGTGGCGATGATGCCGGGAGCGGCAGCATCGAAATCGGTGGCTTTGTATTCTTTACGATCACCACTGCTGCTGCGCGTGGTGAAGCTGCGCAGCGTATGGAAATCAGTTCTGCGACTCGTATTGCCTCCTTCACCGTGGAATAGCTCGATGGGAAGATTGTGTTGTTCGATATATTCGCGCAGTCCCTGCAGGTGGGAGATGCTCAGGTGGGCTTCAACCGGACCGGAGTAATCACCTAACTCCACCCTGTCGGCCTGTGGTCCCAGGACTGCAATCTTTCTGATCTTCGCGGTTTGTAATGGGAGCGCTTTTGTGGTGGTAGATGCAACCGATTCATTTTTCAACAGTACGGGACTTTTGGTAGCAATTTCTAGTGCCAGATCGTTGTGTGCAGGATCGTTGATGATATCCGGTCTGAGTCTGGAGTAGGGGACGATAGCGGGAGGATCAAACTCGCCCAGCCGCATGCGGATGGTCATCATATTAATTAATGCCCTGTCAATATCTGTCATGGTGATTAGGCCAAGTTGTAGAGCTTCCAGTGCATTACTCTGGTATTCTCCACCGCAGTCAGAGTCAACTCCGGCCTTCAAACCAGCTGCAGTTGCCTCCACTCCATCTTTAAGAAAATGATGTCCCTGGAAGATGTCGGAGATGGCTCCACAATCGCCCGTCACATATCCATTCATGCCATATGTTTTTCTGGCAACGGAGTCTACAAGAAATATGCTGGCGGACACCGGTACTCCGTTTACGGCGTTGTATGCCGTCATGATGGAGGGGAGATTGTCCTTTTCTATCAGAGCTTTGTAGGGGGTGAGGTAGTACTCACGCATATCCCGTTCATCCAACTCAGAGTTGCCATTATGGCGGTTATATTCACTGTTGTTGGCGATGTAGTGTTTGCCGGTAGGTACCGTTTTAAGGTAACGGGGATCATCACCCATCATCCCTCTCACAAAGCCGCTGGCCAGTGCGGAGACCAGGAAAGGATCTTCACTATAACTCTCTGCAGTACGACCCCAGCGGGGATCTCTGGCCGGTTCGATGACAGGAGACCAGTAGGTGAGGGTGAAGATCCGTTCGTTATTGAAACCACGGGCTTCATCTGCAATCACTGAGGCTTCTTTTCTGATTAGCTCCGGATCCCAGGTACTGCCCACGGCAATGCTATTGGGAAATGAGGTGGCTGTCATCCCGGCATTGTTGTTTCTGCCTACCACCCCGTGCAGTGCCTCGCCCCAGACATCATACTTGTTGATCCCCAGTCGGGGTACCGGAGACATGGTATTCCCCAGCAGCGTTTGCTTTTCTTCCGGTGTCAAACGTGAAACCAGATCGGCCGCCCTTTCCTCAAACGTGTAGGCTGTATTGAGGTAGAGAGGTTGTGTATTACTTTTACTGCCGGCGTTCTGGGCAGAGAGATTAATCTGAAATAAGATCAGCAACAGGGTGCTGAATAAAAACTGTTTCATGGCTTTGTTTTTTTTGTTAGGAATATGTTGTTGATGTCACCCTTCTACTTTTTCCTGATATGATATCGTTTACCCACTTTGGTTTGCAAATCATACTCATAGACCTTTAGGAGTTCATTCCTTTCATTATCAACAATCTCATCACTTATCAGGGGTGTTTTCATTTCTTCCTTTTGAAAGACGGGATTGGGATTTTCTCCTGATGCCGGTTTGAGTCCTTTTCCTTCCAGTGGGACATAAGAGCGTATGCGCAGATTCCCTCCTAGTTGCGAGATGAAAGTGGCTTCGTGCAATGTGCCATTTGTCCAATCCATAGCTACTTCGAATCCTCCACGGGCAATGATACCCTTCACTGATCCACTCTCCCACCTCTCCGGCAGTGCCGGCAACAGGTGTACTGCCTCATCGTGACTCTGAAGCAACATTTCCGCCACACCGGCTGTCAGACCGAAGTTGCCGTCAATCTGAAAGGGTGGGTGTGCCGTAAATAGGTTGGGATAGGTACGTCCGTTTCTCAATGGTCCGTTACCGGCTAGTGTCAGCATGTTTTGGATGATACGATAGGCATGATTACCATCCAGGAGACGTGCCCATAGGTTCACCTTCCAGCCAATGGACCATCCGGTAGCCTGATCGCCACGATAAATTAGTGACTGTCTGGCAGCATTAAATAGTGCCGGTGTAGAGTAGGGGGATATCTGGTTCCCGGGGTAAAGTCCATAGAGGTGCGACACATGTCGGTGTTCGTTTTTAGGGTCATCTATATCCTCAAGCCACTCCTGCAACTGTGCATGTTTACCTATCTGCATTGGTGCCAGTTTGTCGGTAATGTCACGCAGTTGTCTGCTGTACTCCGGATCATTCCCTATCAGGTCGTTTGCTGCGGCAGTACGGGTAAATAGGTCGAACAGCAGCTGATTGTCCATGGTAGTGCCGGCTGTCACAGGGCCATGCTCAGGTGATACCGATGGACTGACCACCATCCACCCATTGTCGGGATGTGGGACTAAGGTGGAGAGAAAAAAGTCGGCAGCACCCTTCATCACTGGGAAATATTTCTCCAGGAAGACTTTGTCGCCAGTGAAAAGATAGTGTTCCCATAGGTGCTGGCAGAGCCATGCACCACCGGTTGGCCACATCCCGGCTGCTGCAAAGTCGACTGGCCCAGTGATCCTCCAGATATCGGTGTTGTGGTGCACCACCCATCCGTCAGCATTGTACATGCTACTTGCGGTCTCCTTTCCTGTTTGACTCAGTTCCTCTATCATCCGGAAGAGAGGAGTATGTGTTTCCGTGAGATTGGTCACCTCTGCTGGCCAGTAATTCATCTCTGCATTTATATTGAGTGTATACTTGCTGTCCCATGCAGGGTGGGTGCTGTTGTTCCAGATCCCCTGAAGGTTTGCTGGTTGTCCTCCCGGCTGCGAGGAAGAAATCAACAGGTAACGGCCGAACTGTGTAAGCAACGTCACCAGTGCAGGATCCTCTGTTTCTTTAAAAGATGCAATTCGCTGTGTGGTGGTCAGATTCTGGGTGTCAGCCTCTTGTCCCAAGTGAAGACTGAAGCGGTGGAACTGCCGGGCATAAATCTCACTATGTTTTTTGAGGGCCTTGCTGTATTGTTTTGTGAGTGCCGCATTCAGCAGGTCTGTGGCCACTGCGGCAGGATCCTTGTCAAGAGTTTGATAATCTCTGAAGCTGGTGCCAATTGAGAGGTATAGAATCGCTTCCGATGCATTGCTGATACGAATCTTATCTTCACTTACCTCCACTGTTCCACCAATCTGTCTGACTAATGTCTGTATCTCATATTCGATTTTCCCTTCGACTCCTTCATGGTCGATACCAACTCCTCTCAGCACCAGTCTGTCATCTCTCTTCGTGATGGTATGTTGTGCCGGATTGCGATAGACAGCTTCAAATGAGATACTATTCTTTTTGTCGGCTGTCAACCGCAGTACAATCACATCATCGGCAAAAGAGGAGAATAACTCACGTTTGTAGGTGACACCGTTCACTTTATAGCGGGTGGTGGCAACTGCCTTTTCCAGGTCTAGCTCACGATAGTATTCCTGCCAATTGCTGTGACCCTCAAATTGGAGGATCAGACTGCCGGCTGTCTGGTAGGGCATGCCGTGTGGCCCACCGAAAAAGGTCTCATTGATTCGTTTGTCGGCTTCACCATACTCTTTTCGGAAGATCATATCCTGTACTTCCTTTAGCGCACCGGACGCATTCTTGTTGTCGTTTCGGTGGGGTGATCCGCCCCAAAGGGTTTCCTCGTTAAGCTGTATCTCCTCCTCCGCGGGATTGCCATAAACCATTGCTCCCAGCCTGCTGTTTCCAAGGGGGAGTGCTTCCTCCCACACCTTCGCCGGTGTGTCGTACCACAGTTTTAAATCCTGTGCCGGGAGATGTAGAGAATACATGAAAAGAAGTAACGTGACAAAGAATGGTATCCTGTTCATAACTGATGTTGTTCAAATTAATTGATAATTGCTACAAAACCGCCGCGGGGAAGACATTCCACCTTAATCGTTTCAGGGAAATCTGAGAGTGCTGATGCTTCTTCAATTGCAAAACTTCTCTGATCAACTCCATCCCTAAATAGGGTAATCGTGTCATGTGTTCCGTCGAGTAAGAGATGTGGGAGTGTCAACGAAAGAGGCTCATCGGTGCCGTTAATACCAGCCACAAACCAGTTATCCCCTTTACGCCGTGCCAACACCACCGATTCACCCGGGTAACCGTTCAGTAGTTTTGTCTCATCCCATGCCGTGGGTAGCCCGGAGAGAAACTCCCTGACTGGTTCGGGAAGAGAAAGATAGGATTCGGGACGATCCGGCATGTGTTGTAGTGCCGACTCGAATAAAACGGTCAGTGCCAGCTCATGGCCGTGGGAAGTGATGTGAGGGTGCTGTGAGTCGCTGAAGGTGCCGGGAGTGTAATCCATCGGTCCGACTACGTTTCTGGTAAAGGGAAGCGTCGCGTTGTGTCGCGCTGCTCTTTCTGTCAGTATAGGCCGGTTGTTGTACCACTCTGCACCATACACTGCTTCCACGGTCATCATATGGGGATATGTACGCTGCCATCCACGGGGCAATGTTGCACCATGGAAGTTGATGAGCAGTTGAGCGTCGATGGCATCTTCCAGCAAGTCCAGGTAGTAATTCATCTCCTCATGCCCGTCACCGTTAAAGAAGTCAACCTTGATCCCTGACACGCCCATTTCGTTCAGTTTACGGTATTCGTTGAGTCTGCTCTCTTTTCCGTTCAGTACAAACAGGGGACCTGGTGCCCCTTCGCCATTCCAGCTGGTTGAAGAGTTGTACCATAACAACGTTTTGATCTCCTTCTCTGCGGCATATTGGACTGCATCGTTGACAGTGCCGCCGTTACCCATCTCATTCCATTTCCAGTCAATCAGATTGTAAGGCCACTGCATCTCTGCAGCCAGGTCTATATATTCTTTAACCTTTTGAAAATCGTTTGAACCGTTGTTGTGTGCCCAGTAGATCCATGCTGCGGGACCCGGGGAAATCCAGCTGGTATCGGCAACCTTCGAAGGTTCAGAAACATCAGTAACCAGGGTCGATTCCACAACATCTGCCAGTGTTCCAATAATCAGTACCCTCCAAGGCGACTCCCAGCTGCCTGTTACGGGCAGTAGCTTATCGGCGAGCTGCAGTCGGTAGGCACTGCTGTCGGCAGCATTGCTAAGATATGATCCACACCGATTGCGTTGGATGTTGGCTTCGGTAATCAATACAAAGACAGAGTCCGACGGCTCCAACAACAGTGGATATGACCAGCTGGTATTGATGTGTCCTGAACGTGGATCCCGATCGGATATCCCACTCTGGGTAGGGGTATAGAAGCCTTCATAGTCGATCTTTAACGGCTGGTTCCACCGTCTGATGCCCTCAGCAATCGGGTAGGTTGTGGCCTCCTCCATGATATTTTCACCCTCATTTAGGCTATTGAACCGATAGCGGAAGGTCACCCCATCATCGTAGGTGCGAACGATGAGATCCAACTTTTCTCCCTTCGGATTTTCGTAACTGAATGTACTTTCAAATCCGTGGTTGCTGCAATCACTTTTTTTGCCAGTAATCATTGTATACTCCTCAACAATCTCCACCGGTGATGTGACAGATACAAGCTTCATGCTGTCTGTCAGGTTCCGTCTGTCTGTTTTAAGCCCTGTGAGCAGATTGTCGAAGAGTGTGTAGCTGCTACCGGCATCACTGTAGGTGATGGTCAGTGTGGGTTGACCTACTGTATTGCTTGCCTCTACCCTGATCTTGCCGTTTGGAGAAGTGAGTGGTTTTAGGCCTGATTGGCAGGAAATGGTGAAGCTGAGCAAGATTGCCAGATATATTATTCGTTGCATTATCTCTCTTTTTTATCAAGTAATGTGATTTCTTTTCGCTTTCCGTTATAGTTGATTGTAACTGTTTCGTTCTTCTCTGTTCGCGGCTTCACCACTAGCAGACGAAAGGTGCGGCTCTTCTCCATTCCAGGGAAAGTGCCTTTACGTGTTCCGATAGTTAAAGTTGCAGCCGCATCATCCCATTTCATTTCAATGGAGCTGAAGATGCCTTTTTCATATTGATAATTGTCGCCTTCATCCTCATAGAGGGTGAAGGATGCATCTGCACCCGGATAAATACGTATCTCCATTGGTTCGCCAGATGACTGAGATGTGAATTGTTTGGCAGGGCCCATCGGAATGATGGAACCGGCCCTGACAAAAAGTGGAATGGCGGTGAGATCGAC
>JAAZLV010000338.1 GCA_012799155.1 Bacteroidales bacterium
CCCGAGGTGTTGAGTGTCATGACGGTCTTATATGCATTTACACCGCGGTAATTTGCCTCAGTGACCGAGAGTGAACCCTTTCCCGCACGGGCATTGATGATGCCGTAGTTGAAATAGAGGTCGTAAGCAATCTTCTCCCCACTGGCAAATGCGTTGTTTGGCACCCTGCACTGACCGTGCGTTGCCGTGAAGACAAAGAGAAAGGAGATAAGAAGTAATATTAATTTGTAATGGGATTTCTTGTTCATTGTATCAACTGGTTTTGAATTGTTCTGCTTTGTAGCGGATTTACAGTTGCCGCATACCACTCTGCCTGCTACTACTACCCCCTGTTCCTGAGAATGGCGAACTCCGCTGTTGTTGCTGCTGCCCTCTTTCTCTTTCAAGGTTGGGATCTCTCCTTTTTTTCTCCTCTGGTTTGTTCTTTGTGATCTCTAACGGTTTTTGACTAATTACCGGAACCCGTTCAATGTTCCAGTCCTCGAGATGATCTGCGAAAGCTCTGATCACAAGCTTTCCGGGATAGTAGAAAACCTGTTCCGGCTGGCGGAGCACTTCATAGTTACCGGTGGTCCATAAACCGTCACCATCCTCATCGATTACCAGCCGTGCATAAATTTCACCGGGCGGGAGATCCTGAAAACGGGCGCTGTTCTCTTTGACAAAACTTTTCCGAAAAGGTTTATCACTCTTATCGAGCAACTCCACAAAGGAACTGCTACTGTCAGGCAAACCGGTGATCACCATCTCCAGGTTGCCATATTGATCCAGTTCCTTCACGGTGAATGCCTGTTCAAGTTTGTTGTTCCAATGACCGTAATGACTGATAATAGCCGCTGAATCAACAGTTAGTTTATACTTCCCTCCCGGTATCCAGGAGGGGCGAATGGTGAACTTGCGTGGATTGATTGAGTCCCGCTCGAAACGGAAGGGGATGGGATAAAAGAGTGTATCTTGCTGATGCTGCAGCTGCACATAGGAGGAATCGAACTGCATCACAGGCTCACCAAATTCAATTCTAATAGGGTTAAACAACTCAAAAGTATTCTGTACATTGGTCTTCATCTCCAGGAAAGTGATCACAGTGTCTTCTGCCTCCTCATCACCATCCCCTTTTTTTAATTCTTTTTCCTCTGCTGCAGCGCGCTGACGTGCTGCACCGCGCACAGTAAAAGTGAGCGTATCGGTGTCGATATAGTCCTGATTGAGAGAATCTGTACGGAGATAGTCGACTTTCATCATGATTGAGTCCTCCTGGAAAACGACTGAATCGGTTATCCACAAGAGCAGCGAGTCGTTGCCTATACTCCTTTCAAGGATGTACCAATCTTCTGCGGCCGGTTGCGGACGCATCAGCGTGAGGGAAGGCAAAGGTGCCGGAGCTGCAAACTGCAGCTGTAGCCGGTGTGCATCAGGACGATCATGCTGTTGCCTGTATTTCCTTTGGAAGTCAGTCTGAAAAGAACGAAGTAGCAAATCATCAGGAAGAAACCGGGTATAATGAACCGTTTTGATTGTGTCAATGGTGAGGCTGTCTAAAAAGATGGTATCCTGTCGTACGGCCGGCATGGTAGAGGGTACAATGATTGAATCGAGGAAAGCAATTGCTTCCTGGGGATTGTCATATTTATAGTCTCTGTTCAGGTCACCAAGTGCAAAAACTTTGTATTCGCCCGGTGCCATCCCCCGGACAATAAAGCGACCACGAGAATCGGTACGGGCGATTCGTTCGAAGGGTACCCGTGTGAAAACAGTATCATCGAAATTGGAATGGATACCGACATACATGCCTTTAACTGGTTCCAGATCGGATGCTGAGAGCACCTTCCCGGAAATTGACAGGGTATCAAGCCGGTCACCGGTAGAGAAAGAATAAACAAAGTTCTCCAGGGGGTTCTCCTCGTTGTTGTCCACGATGGCATCCGTAAAATCGACGGTATAGGTGGTATTGGGCAACAGTTCATCTTTTAGTTCCACCACTGCTTTTTTACCGATGGAACGTATCACCGGCATGTTCTGCTGAGGAGGTGTGATGATCACCTTCTCATTAGGTGTTTTGATTTTGATATTCTCGTCAAACTCAATTTCAATCTTTACGGGGGTGCTGTTAAGTTCATTGAAGCCGGGTGTTGCCCTTTGAACCACTGGTGGGTCCACATCATATGCGCCCCCCGTGGGAGAAGCAATATTGGCGCAGGAATATAGTATGACGACAGCTGTCAGCGTCAGGAAAAGAAACGAGAGAAATGAGAAAATCTTGTTCAACATTGTACCGCGTTCATATGAGTTTGGCAATTATCGGACAAAAATACAATCATTTACCCGTTTAATTCAATATGAATTAAGAAAAATCGTGAAAATAGGGTTCAATGGTCACTATTGGTTGATCTCGGGAGAGGTGAGAAGGGTATTCCCTATCCGACAGTAGAGACACTTTTTTCGGTCACAATACTCTTTTCTGAGCTGTATGAGCGCCTGACTGTCTGAAGCATTGGCCGGTTGAATACCCACCTCCCGGAATGTATCAACCATTGCATTTCTCTCCGGCTTTAAGGTGTGAAGCAGACGTAACGCCCTTTCGCAACACTCCTCACGGTCTGTACTCCTGCCATAAGCAAAAAGGATAGGAGCTACAGTATTGATAAGCAGTATCTCAAGTGAAGCATCTCCGAGTGATTTGGTTGTTTTGGGTGATTCCGTTCCGAAGGAGTAATGTGTTGACCAGTATCCAGATGGCTCATAGCGAAAAAGTTCCATCAAACGAACCGGATTCTCCGTTTCTAAAACTGTTGAGAAGAGGCGTCCTGAATGTTGCAGAAGTGAGGCCAGTTGGGCTATACGTACATGAGGGAAGGAGTAGGGACGGATTCTCATCTTTCTGAACAGAAAGCCCTCCATACATCTCAGTCCATACTTTGTACTTAGAAACCGATAGTCCGATTGCAACCGCCGATAGTAAGGATCATTCAACTCAGAATCCTCGAGGAGACCGGCTTGCCCAAATAGCAACGCTTCTATCATTGACAGGTCATCGTTGTGTCGCAGAATGTAATTCAAGGGAAGGGATAGAGCCAGCAACTCAAAAGGACGACTGTTGAGACCGAATCCGAAGTTACGGGAGAGAATAACATAAAAGACCTCATCCCAAGAGTGATTAAAACGCTGTAGATGACTGTTAATCTCTTCACATTTTCGCTCCAACCGCTCCAAAGAGAGATCATCCAACCAAAAGCGAATCAATCGTTGATCCATTTCTGCTATAAAGTCACGACAGGGAAGTGGATGATCACTGTGCAACAGGTAATCAGCGTTCTCACGCACCTTTTCGGAGAGAGGCAGTACTGATTGAGGTACTCTTTCTCCTTTTTGGTTTACCACCTCCTTGTTTACACGACCTGTAAGATGCAGGACTACCGAGTTGTAAACCGGATCAAGATGATGTCCGTGAAGGTACCACTCTGACGATGCACCATGTATCTCCACATTTCCGGCCCACATCACCTCTCCTATTCGTACTTTCGCATTGAAAAAATCAGGCCCCGCATGCAGGTTCTGTTCTCCCGGATCAATCACTTCCACCCGGCAACCATCAGTGGTCACAAGTGACTCCCGGGGATATAACCGGTATTTCCAAACGTAGTGCAATAACTGCTCCTGACTGTTCATCGCCCAAAGGATTAACACCCAAAGGTAGAATCAATTATCGAAAAACGCAAGCGATTTATCGAAAAAGCACACATCCCTCAAACTGAGATTCTGAAGAATTATGACTACTTTTGCACCGTTTCAACATTACCCCAATCTGTTTATGCTCACATCCGAAGAAAGAACAGCCATCTGGAAGCTGATGCAACAAGAGATTGTGCCTGCCATCGGTTGTACGGAACCTATCTCCGTAGCACTCTGCAC
>JAAZLV010000339.1 GCA_012799155.1 Bacteroidales bacterium
GGTGTAAATCCTGAACAGACCCGCTGCTGTAAGCTCCGCTTATGTGCTGAACAAAGACCTCAATTGCCACTGTCCACCAGGATGGGAAGGCGTTCAGACACGGGAGTAAGTCAGAAGACCTGCCAAAAACATGAATGTTTTATAGCTTTCGGGAAATAAAGCTGCGAAACAAACCAGGGTTTTCTGTATAGCTATTTTTTTCTTTTTTTATTAATCCCTGCGTTTATCACGCTCTCCCGCAAAGCCATTGAATTGTTAGAATTTATGGCTAATTTATTTTGTATGCTTAGCTGTGCGGTAATCTCTTTGGCAACCATAACAGAATCACTCTGTGCGCAATCTGCTGAAGATACCACCATGACAGTCATTCAACTCGATGAGTTCATCGTGCTTGGAAGTCCGCTGATGAAAGAGGTGATCCCGGTACAGAAACTGTCAGGCGATCAACTCAAAAACCTGAGCTCTTTCTCGGTAGCCGATGCAATCCGTTATTTTTCAGGAGTACAACTAAAAGATTACGGCGGTATTGGAGGACTTAAAACGGTGAATGTGAGAAGTATGGGTACCCACCATGTAGGGGTTTTCTATGACGGTATCCAGTTGGGCAATGCGCAGAATGGTCAGATCGACCTGGGCAAGTTCTCTCTCGAGAATATCGAAGAGGTATCACTCTACAACGGCCAGAAAAGTAATATCTTCCAGCCCGGAAAAGACTTCGGATCATCCGCCACCGTCTACCTGCGCTCCCGTACGCCACGCTTTGCCAATGGCAATAATTATAACTTGAGGACAACCGTAAAGGGTGGCTCTTTCGACCTGATCAACCCTTCCCTACTCTATGAATACAAGATCAACGACAACCTGAGCGCGTCTGTCAACGGCGAATATATCCAATCGTCGGGAAAATACAAATACCGCTATAAACGGGTTTTTCCCAATACCAATGAGGTGATGTGGGACACCACGGCCGTCCGAGAAAATGGAGATATCTATTCCACCCGTTTGGAAGCCGGACTGTTCGGCACCATTCCCGGGGGGTACTGGAGATTGAAAAGCTATTTCTACGATTCGGAACGGGGTATTCCTGGCGCCGTGGTGAATAACAGATGGAAGAACTCCCAACGGCAATGGGATCGCAGCTTCTTCACCCAAGGCGTTTTTCAGAAATCGATCACGCCAAAGTATGATATACTGGTCAACGCCAAGTATGCCTACGACCATATGCGTTACCTAAACCCCGATACCACGCTAATGCTGATCGACAACACGTTCGAACAGAAGGAGGCATACCTCTCGGCAGCCAACCGCTATAAAATGGGGCCCAGATGGGATGCCGTATTATCGGCTGACCTGCAATACAATACCTTGAAATCCGACCTGGCCGGTTTTGTCTATCCCAAACGAATCACCTCGTTGGTGGCGCTGGCAACTGCTGCAGACCTGGGCAAAGTGAAGATGCAAGGGAGCATCCTTGCCACCATTGTACGCGAACGGATCCAGTCGGGCAATACTGCTGCCGATGATTCGGTAAGGGTCGCTCCCGATAAAAAAGAGTTTACGCCCGCGTTTTTCCTGTCGTACAAACCGTTCAGAAACCATAATTTCAATCTCCGTGCTTTCTATAAACATATTTTCAGGATGCCGACGTTCAATGACCTCTATTATACCGATATCGGCAATATCCACCTGAAACCCGA
>JAAZLV010000340.1 GCA_012799155.1 Bacteroidales bacterium
CGCAATGGCGTGTTGCTCTACATCTCCCCGTCAGATCACAAGGCAGCCATCTGGGGTGATAGCGGCATCCATGATGCCACACGGAAAGACTTCTGGAATGAGGTGTTGGAAGAGATGTTATCCTTCTTTCGCGAGGAGAGAATTGTGGATGGCATCTGCCTGGGCGTAGGCAGGATTGGCGAATTGATCAAGGCCCAATACCCCATATTAGAGAACGACAAAAACGAACTGAGTGATGATGTTATATTGGAAGAGTAGGTTACGGATTCTTGCCATTTTACTTCTTTACATATGGCCACTGTCGGCGCAGGAGATCCCCGAACCGATGGTGCCCTACCAGCTGGTGAACGACTTCGCCGGCATCTTCACCGATGCCGGGAACAGGGCCCTGGAGCAAAAACTGCTGGCTTACAACGATTCCACATCTACGCAGATATATGTGGTAACGATTGACGACCTCGGGGGATATGCCGCTTCCGACTTCACCTTCCGTCTCGGAGAGAAATGGCAGGTGGGACAAAGAAGCAAGAACAACGGTGCCGTAATTCTGATAAAGCCCAAGCGGGGCAACAGCAGGGGTGAAGCATTCATAGCCACCGGCTACGGCCTGGAAGCACGCATCAACGATGCCTATGCAGGTCGCATCGTGCGCAACGTGATGATCCCCTACTTCGTGGAGGAGGATTACTTTGGAGGGGTCAATGCGGCGGTGGATGAAATGATTGCCCGACTGTCGGGTGAGTTCACTGCCGAAGCAGAGGATCAGACGGAGGGAATCCCTCCCCTGGCAATCATCATCCTGGTGATCGGGATCCTCATCCTTTTTGCATTCATCTCGGGTGGTGGGGACCAGCACATCGACAGTGAAGGACACCGCGGAGGTGGCAATCCTCCCATCTTCTTTCCCCCCATGATGGGGGGTAGCCGCCGCAGTGGTGGCTTTGGCGGTTTTGGTGGAGGTGGCGGTTTCGGCGGTGGCGGCTTCGGCGGTGGCGGTGGCGGCAGTTTTGGCGGAGGAGGCGCCGGTGGAAGCTGGTAGGCAGCATTCCGGATTCTCATCATGAAGCAGAAACTGATCACAATTTTGGGCCCCACGGCCAGTGGCAAGACACCCTTTGCCGTGAGGTTGGCAGCAGCAGTGAACGGGGAAATACTGAGCGGCGACTCACGTCAGCTCTACCGTCGCATGGATATCGGAACCGGGAAGGATCTGGATGAATACACTCTGGATGGCATCTCCATTCCCTATCACCTGATCGACATACGGGAACCGGGCGACAAATATACGTTGTACAATTATCAACAGGACTTCCACACGGCATATGAGGATATCTGCAGCCGCGGGAAGAGAGCCATCATCTGTGGCGGCACAGGACTCTACATTGAATCGGTACTGAAGGGATACCATCTGCCCGATGTGCCGGCCAATCCAGAACTGAGAAATAGACTGGAGAGTAAGACACTTGACGAACTGACTGAGATCCTGCGCGGTTATGGACCCTTGCACAACAACACCGATACCGACACAAAGAAACGAGCCATACGTGCCATCGAGATTGCCGACTACCGGTCTCTTCTGGATCAGTCCGAAACAGCTTATCCTCCGCTTGAAAGCACCATCCTCGGTTTGAAGATTGACCGTGAGTTGAGGCGTGACAAGATAAGCCGCAGGCTGAAAGCACGCCTTCATGAGGGAATGATAGAAGAGGTGAGGCAACTGCTTGCCGAAGGAGTAGCGGCGCAGGATCTGATCTATTATGGGCTTGAATACAAGTATGTAACCTTGCATGTTACAGGTGCTCTTGCCTACGAGGAGATGTTCCGTCAGCTGGAGATAGCCATCCATCAGTTTGCCAAGCGACAGATGACCTGGTTCAGGGGAATGGAACGCCGCGGCTTCAACATCCATTGGATTGATGCATCCCTGCCCATGGAAGAAAAGCAGGCCCAGGCAATTTCTTTCATCACAATGTAAGGGATTCGGTTAAAAAACGCTATTTTTGTCACCCAAAGAGTGGTGTTTCTTCCGGCAACATGCGCCCGGTGCCCACTATAAATCCAAAAAGAGAGTAACAGAGATGATCAAAGGAAACTTTCCCACAACGCAATTCGAATCGTTCGAGACACCGTTTTACTACTACGATATGGCGCTGTTGCGCGAGACACTCGACACCATCAGAAAAGAGACTGCCGGCAAGCCGTTTCACATACACTATGCCATCAAGGCCAACGCCAATGAGGAGATACTGAAACTGATCGCCTCCTATGGATTCGGTGCCGACTGCGTGAGTGGCAACGAGATCCTGCGGGCACTGGAGTGTGGCTTCCCGGCCCACAGAATAGCCTTTGCAGGTGTAGGCAAAACCGACCGTGAGATCCGGATTGGACTCGAAAACGATATCTTCTGTTTCAATGTGGAGTCTATGGCCGAGCTGGAGGTGCTCAACGAGCTGGCTGCCGAGATGGGAAAGAAAGCACCTGTAGCCCTGCGCATCAATCCCAATGTGGATGCGCACACGCATCAATACATCACTACGGGGCTCAATGAGAACAAGTTCGGCATCAATGAACAGGATCTGCCAACACTGTTGCGGATGATTGCCGATGGAGGTCATATCAACCTGATCGGCATGCACTTCCACATCGGATCACAAATAACCGATCTCTCCTCCTTCGAAGATCTCTGCGTGAAGGCTCTGGAGCTGCGTGAATGGTTCCACACGCAAGGTGTCACCCTGCCGGTGATCAATGTGGGTGGTGGCTTGGGCATCAACTATCACCACCCGAATCACTGTCCCATAGCCGACTTTGAGTCGTACTTCAGACTCTTCGAGAAATACCTCAAACTGGAAGAGGGACAGACCCTCCATTTTGAGCTGGGTCGCTCGGTGGTGGCCCCCTGCGGCTCTCTGATCACCAGAGTGATTTATGTGAAAGAGGGGATACAAAAGAAGTTCCTGATTGTGGATGCCGGCATGACGGAATTGATTCGTCCGGCACTCTATCAGGCATTCCATCATATCGAAAACATCAGTTCCGAAAAACCATACACCTCCTATGATGTGGTAGGTCCTGTCTGTGAGTCGAGCGATGTCTTTGTTCGGGATTTTATGCTGAACGAATCAAAACGTGGTGATCTGATTGCCATCCGTTCGGCGGGAGCGTATGGAGAGACAATGGCATCAAACTACAATCTCCGGGAGCTGCCTGCCTCCCGCTACTCAGACAACATTTAAACGTTATCACATGGATCATATCTACCTGCTTGTTTCAGGGCTTTCTCTTACAGAGTTGATCCTGGGGGGAGCACTACTGTTCTTCTTCCTGCTTCAGGTACTCTTCTATCTTCTGGTTTACAATAGTCCCTACCGGCATCATAAAAAACAACAGTCTGCATCATTGCAGGATGATGAGCTGCCACCCATCTCGGTAATCATCCCCTCAAAAAACAACTCTGAGGAGTTGGCAAAGAACCTGCCGTACATCATGGAGCAGGATTATCCCAACTTCGAAGTGGTTGTTGTCAACAGCGGCTCCACAGATGAGACTGACATGGTTCTGAAAGCTGCCGCCTTAAAGTATCCGCATCTCTACCACACCTATGTTCCGGATGAAGCAGAAAGTGTTAATGAGAAAAAGTTGGCGCTCACCATAGGCATCAAAGCAGCAAAGCATGAGCATCTACTCTTTACCGAAGCATACTGCAAGCCCTGTACACCCAACTGGATCAGAGAGCATGGCAACGCATTTGCACAAAACATGGACATCATACTGGGATTCAGCCGGCTGACCATTGGCAAAAAGGCAGGAATGCGGGGTTTCATACGGTATGATAACTTCATGCACCACATTAAATTCCTCTCCATGGCATTGTTGAAGAAACCATATATGGGTATCGGACGCAATCTGGCCTACCGCAAGGAGCTCTTTTTCCGGCACAAGGGATTCTCATCCATCCTCCACATTGACGGTGGGGAAGATGATCTTTACATCAACCGTATTGCTCCCGGTGTCAGAACAGGTGTTGTTCTCTCACCTGAGAGCATGACCGAAGCACACGGCATCGACAGCTTCTTCACCTGGCGTTCACTGAAATCGAAATATCTCTATACCAAACAGTACTATCGCGGGGTGGCCCCTCGTATCCTAAGTATGGAGAGCTTCACCCGCTATGCATTCTACCTGCTCTTCACCTCAGCGGTTGTCATGGGCCTCATCACCGGTTCCCTACTACTCACCGGTACGGCACTGCTGCTCTTCCTGCTTCGCTACGGGATGCAGCTATGGGTGATCAATAGAGCAAGTAAGCTGGTTGATAACACCCGCTACCACATCAACCTGTTGCTGTACGATCTGTTCCATCCATTCAACAATTTCCGTTTCAGGCGTTATGCCAACAAGAGAACCAGATATAGACGATAAGAAAATCGCAGGTGCAGGTAATGCCATCTTGTCAGTATTGCCGAGAGAAAGATTCACTGCCGTGCGGTTAAATCGGGTTAATCGGATAATCTTTCAGTTAAAAGTGTTAAAAGCCATGCTGACATCACTTTTTCTGTACAGTTTTTGTCTTACATTTGCTGGTATGAGAAACAACCATAAACTTCAAACCCAACAATATGAATAAAAGTAATACAAAAAACGTGATTGCAATCTTATTGGTTGCTATTCTGAGTTCAGTCATTACCCTGTTTGGGTATCACACAATCATTGTAAAGGGAGAGAAAAA
>JAAZLV010000050.1 GCA_012799155.1 Bacteroidales bacterium
GTCAGACCCACATATACCAATATGTAGGTTAACAGGATGAAAAATGAACTTCTGATAAGTTGTGATCGTTCAGACAACTCCTTGAGCATAAAGATGGAAACCATTGCAACCAACATCTGTATTACGATGAACTCAAAGGGGTATGGTACCATCAACGAGCTGAGAATGACGGTGATGAGGCTGGAAAAGAGTGCTGTGCGTGAGTCGATAAAGGTGCGGATGAGAATGGTGACGATGGCGTAAGGGATAATGAATACGCTGAAGAGCTCAAAACGCACCGTCACTGCGGTGAGTAACAGAAAAATCACAATCAGCAACACCATGAAGACTACATGCTTGCGGTTGCGATATTCATTGGGTCGGAAAAAGAGAAGGTACATGTAAAATGATCCGAACATCAGCAGGATCAGCATCAGTTGCCCTATAATTATTCCGCTGCTTTTACCGGCACCACCACTGCGTTCCTCGGTAACACGCTTCAATGAAGAGAGGATATTGTATGTGTGGTCATCTACAATTTCGCCCTGGTCAATGATTCGCTGTCCCTGCTGCACCATACCACGGCTGATGTCTATCTGTTGTATAAACTCATTTTCTGCTTTCTCTGAAGTGGCGGCATCGAAGATGATGTTCTCCCTAATATAGTCATTGATATCAGCAGATCTCAATAGTTCGATATCCATCGATTCTGGAAAATCATCCAATACTTTTTCATAAGCGGACCGGATGGTGAAGAATGATTCTATATTTCTAGATTCTGCCATATTCCCTTCCTTGAGGCGCAGTCCTCCTGTTACAGATGCCGCAATGCGGTCATAATCCTCGGAACGCATGATGCCTTCGTCATATACTTCCAGTAATTTTTTACGGATGTAGAGCTTGTAGTCAGCCGGCAGCCCTGACAATCTCTCTTTCAGGTTAACGTCGGCATCGAAATCGGCCAAGGCATTCTTCTGAACATTGTCGTCAGTCTCAAAATAGGGTTCGTAATATTGCAGAAGGCTGTCCTGTTCAGCCTGAAGTTGTTCAGATGTCTTGTATATCGGGAAATCGAAAGGAGCCATCAGCAACCCATATTGCCATGGTCTTCCCTCGTTGAATGAGTACTTGAAGCTGCCCTGTCGGGGGAAGAGGTAAGTTACGAGCAGAACCGCAATGACGAAGACCAGCGGCACAAAAACGCGTGTCCGGATCTTTATTTTTTTCTTCTTCGATGGGTTTTGATGCATACCTCAGACGATTGGATATAGTTCAATTCCTTTAAACAAATAAGCAAATGAAAAGTTTGTTCAGCAGGACATTTCCTGCGATATCAGCAACAATATGATCGAGCGAACTTTTTTCAGCTCAAATTAATCAATTACTTTTGCAACGGATTTGAATTGTTCTCATGCTGAGAAGATAGATGGCGAAAAAAAATAATTGATTAGCTATGGAGGAGCGTATCGAGCATTCTGAAATTGATCTGGTTTATATGTGGGTTGATGGCAATGATCCACTCTGGATTGCCAAAAAACAACAGGTTACAGGGATGGTGAGTGATCAATCGGAAGAAAATAACAGGGGACGATACATCAACAATGATGAACTAAGGTATTCTTTGCGCTCAGCAGAGCTGAATGTTCCCTGGATCAGAAAAATCTTTATCGTAACAGATAACCAGTCTCCTGACTGGCTGGTGAGAGATCATCCTAAAATCGAGGTAGTGGATCATACCGAGATACTTCCCCCAGAGGCGCTTCCATGTTTCAATTCGAGCGTAATCGAATATTTCATTCACAGGATTCCGGGACTGGGTGAGTGTTTCTTGTTGGCGAATGATGATATTTTCTTCAATAAACCTCTGAAACCTTCTTTTTTCTTTGATTCCAATGGTTTACCCTATGTGCGACTGAAAAGAAAATTGTTGGGCCGATGGCACTACACGGTGAAAAAGCTATTTCGGAAACGATTGGGGCAGTACATCTCCAAGGTACTTGAAGGTGCTACCATGGTACATCATCAATTTGGGAAGTTTTATTCTGGAGTTCCACATCACAACGTAGACGCATATCGAAGGGATGATTACCGCTATGCTGCTGAACATGTTTTCAGTGACAGGGTTAAGGCATCACAGGGTAATCATGTCAGGAAGTATGGTGATTTGCATCGATCCGCTTTCTCCTATTATCTATTGGCTACCGATAAGGCACATCTGAGATATGTAAATCGTCGAGAATCAATGAGACTGAATGTTCACAAGCAACATTTCATGGAACGGTTGATGTGTTACAACCCCCCCCTGTTTTGTTTGAACGACAGCCAACGTGTTTCTGATGCTGATCGTGAGGCAATAAAGCCATTCCTGGAATTACTCTTCCCTCGAAAATCATCGTTTGAAAAAACAAACGATGAGTGACCGTTACAGTTCAAAGTTCGATTTCTCCGGCAGAATGGTCTGAAATGCCTTATTCAGTTGCTCCATCACCGCATTGTAATTGCGGATGTGTCCATTGTCGTTCAGGCAGATCAGCTTGTATCGCTGTTCCTCAATTGCCTTAATAGCCTGTTTCGATTTGAGAATCAGCGGAAACATCTTGGTGTCACTGTAGGTGTTGTAGGGATTGAAGTTGGAACGGCATATCTGCCAGGTGCGGAACAGTTCAGGGGTATAATCACTTGTGTTCCGGAACCGGTTCACCGAGACGGCCGTCAGGTGCTCTCCGGCATAATCCCACACCTCATTGAAAGTCGATTTCAGGAAGGGTTGTGCATTGTGCGGGGTGATGAGGGTGATAAACTTTCCATAGGGCTGCAACAGACGGGTCAGTCTGCTTCTTTTCCCGTAGGAGGGGTGAAACCATTTGTCATGGTCACGTGACAGAACCTCTCGTTTGTCGAATCGTTCGTTGATCAGCCGGATATTGTTTTTAAGGGTCTTCGACCAAAGGCCAATACCGGAATTGTGTCGGAATGCTGCAATATCGTTTGGCAAGCCATTGGTGAAGAAACGTTCCTGCGTAAGGTGGTTTATGATGAAAAAATCGTCATTAAAATAGACAAAGTGCTCTGCAAGATCAGGTATCCGATGTATATAGCTCTCGATCAGTGTTGAGTTGAATACTGGCAGATATTGTGAGGGAATATAATCTGAATGATTCACCAACTGTAGTTTAGGGTGGTCGATGTTCAGCCATTCCGGTTTTTGGCCACACGTGACAAAATGTACTTTGCGTACCCATGGTGCGAATTTTTCCAACCCCCTGAACCAGTATCTCAGAAGGCCATGGTCCCGAAAACGAGCCTCTGTCATCTCATTCTTCAGGTTGTCTATCTTGCCGGAGTGTTTCGCAAAATCAGCTTTCCATTTTGGGTCATCCATGTCCACCCAAGTGACTACAAAATCAATTTCCATCCTATTTGCAATTTAAATGTCCCGATCTCTATGAAATATTCTCCACTGCCAGGCGAAGCCTGCGAACGGTCTCATCTTTACCGATCAGTTCCGTTATCAGGAACATATGAGGTCCTTTTCCGGCGCCTACAACCGCTAAACGGAAAGCGTTCATCACATTTCCAGTATGGTAGTTGTTACGCTGGATCCAATCCATTACAACTGATTCCTGTGCATCTGCTGAGAAGTCATCCATCGTCTCGAGCATAGTTGCCAACTCTATCATCTGTCCAGGTGTCTCCTCTTTCCATCGTTTGCGCACCGTTTTCTCATCGTAGCTCAGGGGTGCCTCAAAAAAATAGGATGACTGATCCCATAACTCATGTGCGAAGTGAATTCGCTCTTTCACAATTCCAGCCACACGTTCTACCATCTCCTTGGGAGCATCGATACCTCGCTGATATAGATCGGTCATGAAGGTCTCTGCCAACAAGTTGTCGGGCATGGTAAGAATGTATTGGTGGTTGAACCATTTTGCTTTCTCCTGATCGAAGCGGGCACCACTCTTGCTACAGCGTTCAAACGTGAAGGCACTTGTAAGCTCCTCGAGAGAGAAAATTTCCTGCTCCGTGCCGGGATTCCATCCGAGAAATGCAAGGAAGTTAATTACCGCTTCGGGTAGATAGCCACTTTCGCGAAATCCTGAGGAGCGGTCGCCGCTGTTAGGGTCTTGCCACTCGATTGGAAATACGGGGAAGCCGAGGCGATCACCGTCACGTTTACTCAGTTTGCCATTGCCCTCCGGTTTAAGCAACAGAGGCAGATGCGCGAAGAGGGGCATGCTTTCTTCCCAACCGAGACTCCGGTAAAGCCATACGTGTAAAGGTGCAGATGGGAGCCACTCCTCACCACGAATCACATGTGTGATTTTCATCAGGTGGTCGTCAACCACGTTGGCCAGGTGGTAAGTGGGTAGCTCATCTGCCGACTTGTAAATCACCTTGTCGTCAAGTACCGATGAGTTGATCACTACTCTACCGCGAATCAGGTCGTTCACAACAATCTCGTGACCCGGTTCGATTTTGATGCGTACCACATGTTGTGCCTTGTTTTGGATCAGGTAGTCGGTTTCTTCTTTGGTAAGTGTGAGGCTGTTGCGCATCTGCATGCGGGTGGAGGCATCATACTGGAAGTTCTCTTTTTCTGAACGATGTAATTCAAGTTCTTCTGGTGTATCAAAAGCAATATAAGCCGAGCCTTCTTCCAGAAGCCTGTGTACATGCTCCTTATATATCTCCTTTCTTTGTGACTGTTTGTAGGGTCCGTAATCACCTCCCTGCCGCGGACTTTCATCGAAAGAGAGTCCCAACCAGTCGAAAGTCTCCTGGATATACTCCTCGGCACCTTCTACAAAACGTGTAGTGTCTGTATCTTCAATGCGTAGGATGAAGGAGCCTCCCTGTTGTCGTGCGAACAGGTAGTTGTAGAGGGCAGTACGAACACCGCCAATATGTAATGGCCCGGTTGGGCTGGGAGCAAAACGTACTCTTGGATTTTGTTGCATCTTTATTTTCACTCTTTTGTTGATCCCGACAACCGCTAATCAGTGAGGGTTGGTGTGTAGGGTGTTAGTATTAAAACCTTTGTTTTTTTTACAATCTGCAAAGATAGGGAAAAAGGTCCGGTCATTCAGCTTCTATTGCGTCAAAAATGCGTAGCCTATTAACTGAAAGCAATTTCTGGATAACCAATCAACTTTTCTCCTATCACTGCGAACCATCAGTCACGAGTTATGATTCATCGTGAATCAGTCTGTATCCATCTTTTTGAGAATCAGCCGTGTTTCGTTTCCCATGTTGAATAGTAGGTCTATGATACTCAGGTCAGGCATCAACCCATTTTTATCGGCAAATACCTGGTAGTAATGAGGTATCTGGAACGGAGCACATCTTTTTGGATGAATAAGCTCCCTGAAATCCTGCATATTATTCGGAGTTTCAGCTATGTATGCTGAGGTGTAGGAAACAGTAGTTTCAATACCTATTAAACGACCTGTCAGATGACGTAATCCTTCATTAAAATCATGCAGAAAAGTGAATCTCTTCTCATAAAAGGGGCGATATTCATCTTCATAATATTGAAAGAACGGTGTGGAGCGGTATGCCGACAAGATTGCGTTCCAATGCAGATGCTGCCAATTGCCATGGTCGGCAATCCGAATGTCACGCATGATGCTCCTGTTACCGGTGGTTTTTTCTACCGGAATGCTAAGGGGAAGGATCCCGTTGGCACCAGCAATGTGACAACGGTTTCGATAGCTCTGTTTTTGATAGTGATCGCAGACCTCAATTGTTACCTGCTCAGCATTGAAAAGCAGTGCATAGTAGGTGACGGGTGCAAGATAGCAGGAGGAGAGTAGCACCGTTTGATGTGCAACTCCACTGCTCATGCAGGTACTCTTGCACTGCGGAATAACCTGTTCCAGCGTATCTTCCCGTTAAACCATCCCTTGTCTTTTTCCAGTGAGAGCCAGATAAGCATCGGTTTACCCACGATATGATCTTCCGGAACGAAACCCCATACCCGAGAGTCGGCCGAGTTGTGACGGTTGTCGCCCATCATGAAGTAATAATCGAACCGGAAGGTATAGGAGTCAGATTCTACACCGTTGATGAACACTTTACCGTCGCGATATTCAAAATCATTCCCTTCATAATTCTTGATACAGCGTTCGTATGCCGCCACCTTAAAAGCTGTGTTCTCATTGAAGGTAATCGTTTCTCCCTTCTTGGGGATCCAGATAGGACCAAAGGTGTCACGCGACCAACCTGTGTTGTGATTGAGCGGATAATAATAGCTCATACCAGCCTGTTCTTTCTCCTTGATGATATTCCACACAAACGGTTTGGCGTTTAAACCAGCTACCATCTCTTCCGTGAGGGGGATGCTGAAGTAGAGACGTCCATTGTTCCCGTTACGGGGCTGTAAGCCGAATATTGCCAGACTTAAACTGTCCACGCCTGAGAGGTCCTGTGAACGTGTGACCACCTGTCCGTAGTTGTTCTGCGTTTCATAGTCTGCCTTGTTGATGCCAAGTTCTTGGAAGAGCTCCGAGGAAATTGCAGTACCATCGGTGTGGATCATATAGTTGTGTTGGGAGTAGCGCGGGTTGGGTAGATAGTTGCCGTCGATAAAGACGCTGTCGTTGCTTAGGGAGATGGTCTCACCAGGCAGGCCGATACAGCGTTTCACGTAGTTTTCTCTCCGGTCCACCGGACGGTAGACGATCTCTCCATAAGTACGCCGGTCTGATCGCACACCTGTGCTGCCATTGGGATTTAGCTTCGAGAGGGTGTAGAAGTCAACCCCCTGCATGTTGAGAGCCACTGTGTCGCCGGTAGGGAAGTTGAAGACCACGATATCGTTTCGTTCCACCTTGCCGAACCCTTTCAGTCGTTTGTATTTCCATTGCGGCTTCTCAATATATGACTTGCCACCCACCACCGGCATGGTGTGTTGTGCCAGTGGAAAAGAGAGAGGTGTGATGGGAGCGCGTGGACCATAGCTTAGCTTGCTCACGGCCAGGAAATCACCCACCAGCAGTGACTTTTCCAATGAAGAGGTGGGTATCTGATAGTTCTGAAAGAAGAAGGTGTTGATGAAATAAACCGCCACCAGCGCGAAGAGGATGGCATCCACCCATTCCATGGTCTTGCGGAAGGGTTCGTTCTTCGATTTCTTCCAGAAGGACCAGGGGATGAACTTGGTGATATAGATGTCGAAGAAAAGTAGTATGAACAGCAGTATCCATGGTGATCCTGCCCAAAGTGAGAAGAGGAGGGTTGCGGCAACCCAGACGGCAAACCAGAACCATTGGTGTTTTGTTGCCGATGAAACACGTTGTTTAAATGTCATAGCGTCAATTCTTACGATATCTGTTTATAATGAACCCAGCATATCTCTCATCCCAAGAAATCCTTTCTTACCCCTGGTGAACTCGGCAGCAAGGACCGCTCCAAGGGCAAGTCCACTGCGGTTTTTCGCATCATGGGTGATGCGAATGGTGTCACACGCCGATTCGTAGATCACGGTATGGATACCGGGTACCTCACCTTCACGAAACGCTTCGATGGCCAGCTCACTGGGTTCACTCTCCTGTCCTGAGACCCACTTTTCTTTGCGATCCAGCTTTTCAATAATTCCCTCTGCGAGGGTGATGGCGGTTCCACTGGGGGCATCGAGCTTGTGTATATGGTGGGTCTCCTCCATCCGAACGTCGTATTCAGAATAACGGTTCATGACCTTTGCCAGATAGTTGCTTAGTGCAAAGAAGATATTGACACCCAAACTGAAGTTGGAGGCGTAGAAGAAGGTTTTTCCGTTTTTGTGGCACTCATCCTTGATTTCATCCAGGTGCTCCAGCCATCCTGTAGTACCTGATACAACAGCTACCCCGGCTGCGAATGCTCTCCTGTAATTTTGGAGTGCGCTCTGTGGCGAGGTGAATTCTATCGCCACATCGGCACTCCCGAAGGCGGACGAAGTGAATTTATCCTCTTCACCAATATCAATCGTGCAAACTATTTCATGTCCTCTCTCCAGGGCGATGCGTTCGATCTCATGACCCATCTTCCCGTATCCTATCAATGCAATTTTCATTTTTTAAATTTTCTATATACCTGTCGTTGACAGGTCGTGTAACCAACAAAAGTACAAAATAAATAGTTACTGAAAGTGCCTTGTACCATAAATTCACCTTCTGTTGCATGTTGCGACTAAAGCCATCCCTGTCTGCGGTACCAGGCGACTGTCATCTCTACCCCCTCTTTCAATTTCCAGTTGGGTATAAAATCGATATCCTCTTTCAGAGGGGTTACATCGCAATTCCAGTTGCGCTGTTTCATTATTTGGTACTTATCGCTGTTAAAAGTACTTGTCTTGCCCAATAGTGCCGATAAGCCACCATTCAGACAGGCTGCCTGTTTTGTCAACCAGAGCGGTATCTTTAGACGGATTACTCTCTTTTTTCCGAGTACCTCCTTTACGATGGCATTAAATTGGGTATCAGTATATCTGTCGCCGTCGGCTAGAAAATAAATTTTGTTTTTGATCCCTTTTGCCAGGAGGTTGAAGATCACTCCTGCCAGATCCATACTATGGATGAATGTGAGTAGCTGTTTACGGAAACCAACACCCACATCCAGACCATTTTGTACCGCTTTCATAAGGATCAGGTAATCCTTGTCGCGTGGTCCGTAAACACCTGTTGGACGGATGATCAACCAAGGGATATTCTTCTGGTTGAACAGGAATTGTTCCGCCTTAAGCTTGCTTCTGCCATATGCCGTGTTGGGATTGGGTACACTTTCAACACTGAAAGGGGTGTACCCCTTTTCATCTCCGGGTCCCATGACACTGAGTGA
>JAAZLV010000341.1 GCA_012799155.1 Bacteroidales bacterium
GCTTGCGCTCGGTCTCGTCGAGTAGCATCTTGCGGATACGCATGTGATGAGGTGTTACCTCCACATATTCATCCTCCTTGATGTACTCGAGTGCCTCTTCCAGACTGAAGACTACGGGAGGTGCCAGTTGAGCCTTGTCGTCGGTACCGGAGGCCCGTACATTGGTCAGTTTCTTCGACTTGGTGACATTCACCACCAGATCTCCCTCCTTACTGTGTTCACCCACCACCTGTCCCTGGTAGACATCGGTCTGGGGCTCAATGAAAAAGCGGCCGCGGTCCTGCAGCTTGTCGAGTGCATATGCATATGCATTGCCCGACTCGCCGGCAATGATGGAACCATTCTGCCGTTTCTCGATGTTACCCTTCCAAGGCTGGTACTCCAGAAAACGGTGTGCCATGATAGCCTCACCGGCAGAGAGGGTGAGCACGTAGTTGTTGAGACCGATGATGCCGCGTGAGGGAATGGTGAATTCCATGTGCATTCGGTCTCCCTTGCTCTCCATTGTGAGCATTTCTCCCTTGCGGCGGGTAATGATGTCGATCACCTTGCTGGCCGACTCTTCCGGCAGGTTGACTGTCAGCTGTTCCACCGGTTCGCAATCTTCGCCACCGATCTGCTTGATGATCACCTGTGGTTGCCCTACCTGCAACTCATATCCTTCACGGCGCATTGTCTCGATCAGCACCGAGAGGTGCAGCACACCGCGACCATAGACGATCCAGGAGTCGGCATTGCCGGTCTCCTCGACACGCAGGGCCAGGTTCTTGTCCAGCTCTCGCAGCAGACGGTCGTAGATATGACGGGAGGTGACAAACTTGCCATCCTGCCCGTAGAAAGGTGAGTTGTTGATGGTGAAGAGCATCGACATGGTGGGCTCGTCGATTGCTATCGGATCGAGTGGTTCAGGCTTCTCCAGGTCGGTGATGCTGTCGCCGATCTCGAAGCCATCGATGCCTATCAGGGCGCAGATATCGCCCGAGCTAACCGATTCCACCTTCGTCCTTCCCAGTCCCTCGAACAGGTTCAGTTCCTTGATCCTTGTCTTCTTGATGCTGCCGTCTCTTTTGCAGAGGGCATAATCCTTGCCGGAGAGAAGGGTGCCTCGGTGCACGCGTCCCACGGCGATACGTCCCACATAGTTTGAATAGTCAAGTGAGGTGATCAACAGCTGGGGGGTGCCCTCCAGCATCTTAGGGGCGGGGATATGACGAATGATGGCGTCGAGCAACGGGAGGATGTTGTCGGAGGGCTTCTTCCAGTCGTCCGACATCCACCCCTGCTTGGCTGAACCGTAGATGGTGGGGAAGTCGAGCTGTTCCTCAGTGGCATCGAGGCTGAACATAAGGTCGAACACCTTCTCCTGCACCTCCTCGGGGCGGCAGTTGGGTTTGTCCACCTTGTTGATCACAAGCACCGGCTTCAGTCCTATTTCAAGTGCTTTCTGCAACACGAATCGCGTCTGGGGCATCGGTCCCTCGAAAGCATCGACCACCAGAAGGCAGCCATCGGCCATGTTGAGCACTCGCTCCACCTCGCCGCCGAAGTCGGCGTGTCCCGGTGTGTCGATGATGTTGATCTTGGTGTCGTTATATCGTATGGATACGTTCTTTGAGAGGATGGTGATGCCACGCTCCCGCTCCAGGTCATTGTTGTCGAGAAACAGATCTTCCTGTTGCTGGTTCTCGCGGAAGAGGTGACCGGCCATGAGCATTTTGTCCACCAGGGTGGTCTTGCCATGATCCACGTGAGCGATGATGGCGATATTTCGGATATTTTGCATAAAACAATCTTTTGAGGGCACAAAGATACGCTATTTGAAGCGATATTTATATAGCTATGCATTGTTTCTTTATTGGATTGCATTGAATTTGTGTGCAATCCTGTTGCCATTTCGGTTTGTTTTTTGAAAAACGTGCGGATTGATTATCTTTGTACTGCGATAACGAATCACATATACACACCAATAGCAACCAATGAAATTACCCACTATGACTCTTTTGCTGACCATCGCCCTACTGGCTGGCAGCATTACGGGAATGCAATCCATGTTGATGGCCCAGGAGCCACCATTATCCACCGGCAACCATGTTGTTGAAGATCCCGACTTTCTCCCTTTGTACACGGGAGGAACCGCCGAGATGCATCGCTTTATTTCCAATACATTGAGCTATCCTGCTGAAGCTGCAGATCGCGAAATACAGGGATTGGTAGTCTATACCTTTGTGGTAGAGAAAGATGGAACGCTCTCCAACTTCAACATCATCCACCGGGCCGATCCGTTGCTCGATGCCGAAGCACTGCGCATACTCCAGCTGATGCCACCCTGGCGGCCCGCACGGCACAATGGCGAGATCGTACGTGCCGAGAGTTATGTACCCATGTATTTCAAGCTGAACAAGCAGGCCCGCAGGGCACCCGTCAGGACACGTCCCTCCGAGAGCGCCACTGCACGGGCTTATGCCAAGACCGATCCGGAGATCATGGAACAGAATGAGATCCTCACCA
>JAAZLV010000342.1 GCA_012799155.1 Bacteroidales bacterium
AACCGATATTTTTTTGTTTTCAGAAAATTGACTACTTTTGCAGTCCCAAACTGTCTTGTGGTGTAATGGTAGCACAACAGATTCTGGTCCTGTTTGTCCAGGTTCGAGTCCTGGCAAGACAACAATATTAACTGTAAATCGATAGCTTGAAAGAGCACAGAAGGATGTCGGACTGATTTTAATTGGTCCGACATTTTTTATTTTAATTTCATCTGGTACAAAATTCCAACACTATTACAATTCCAATTGCTGTTTTTACTTGCCTCACACTCTTCAATCAGTATTTTACAACAACTTAATTATCATTGTAAATCATCATACTCTTTAAGTCAAAATGACTGAATCAATTCCTGAATAATTTTTACTTCAAATAGTCAATATTTTGAAGATAAAACAATCTATCAAAATATCTTTGAATGTTAAATTATAACAAACAGATTAATCATTTGTTTTAATCATTTGTTTAAATCGAGAAGGTTGTATACATTTGCCACATCAAACAGAAAATATTGTAATGATGGAATCGATTTCTACAGAAGAAAAAATAATCCGTGCTGCCGACAAGATATTTACCCAAAAGGGATACGCAGCTACCCGGACCCGGGAGATTGCCGAAGAGGCGGGTACTAACCTGGCGTTACTGAACTACTATTTTGGAAGCAAGGAGAAACTTTTCAGAAACGTTGTGCGTGAGAAACTGAAAATGTTGCTGAGTGCGATGGGACCGATAGCATCGGATGAAAACATCCCCATCGATCAGAAAATTAAAATGATCTCTGAAAATTATACACAACTGTTGCTCGAAAACGAAGATCTCCCCCTCTTTATCCTGAACGAGTGGTCAGTCAACAAAAAACTGTTCGCAGACCTCATCCGGGAGACCCGCCAGCATGCGGAACCGGTGATTGAAAAACAACTCAGGGAGAGTGGCGTCGCAATTAGCGTAGAGGATCTAATCGTCAACACACTGGGCATGATTATGTTTCCCTTTATCGCCAAGCCCATGATTCTCTCCTCGGGTCTGGTACAGAAGGATCAGTTTGCAATGTTCGTGGAAAAACGTAAAGAGAAGATCCCGGAATGGATTAAAAAAATAACCGTCAAACAGGAACCATTATGATACGAGATCTAATACTGCCGACCATTCTCCTCGGATGCCTCTACAACATGTCACTCACTGCTCAGGTGGTCACGCTCGGCGAGATTCAACAGAAGGCTGCTTCGCACTATCCCGCGATTGATCGATATGAGATCATCGAGAAGAGCAAAGAGTTTGACATTGCCAATGCCTCTAAGGCCTACCTACCACAGGGTACGCTGAGTGCTCAGGCTACTTGGCAGTCCGACATAACCAGGTTTAATCTGGAGTGGCCGGAAGGAATGCCACCATTGGAGATACCAGTGCCCGATCAGGACCAATACAGAGTGGTGGCTGAACTGAACCAACTGATTTGGGATGGAGGTGCCCTCTCTGCCCGCAAGAAAAGCCTTGAGGCAGGAGCTGAGGTAGAGAAACAGCAACTGGAGATGGAGTTATACGCCTTGCGAGAGCGGGTGAACAACCTCTTCTTCGGCATTCTATTGATGCAGGAGAGTCTCAGACAACAAGAGGTTCTGGAGCATGAGTTGCAACGAAACTATGACAATGTACAGAGCTATATCCTGAACGGTGTGGCCAATGAGGCGGATCGGAGTGCAGTGAAGGTGGAGCAGCTGAAAGCCGGGCAGCATCGAATCAATCTTGAGGCCACACTGGAAGCCTACATTATAATGTTGTCAGTTCTTACGGGTGATTCGCTTCATGCTGGCATGACATTCCAGAAGCCGGAAGTTGAACCATTGACATCGGTAATCAACCGACCCGAACTGCAGCTCTTTAACGCACAGGAAGAGGCGATCGAGTCGCAGCGCCAACTGCTGAAAGCAGGAAAGATACCGAAGCTGGGAGCTTTCATGCAAGGCGGGTACGGTAAGCCGGGGCTCAACATGTTCGACAACCGTTTCTCTCCCTATTTCCTTGGGGGAGTACGTCTCACATGGAATTTCAGCACCCTCTATACCTGGAAGAACGAACAACAGCAGATTGATTTGCAAAAGCAAGCGGTGGCAGCACAAAGGGAGACCTTCCTGCACAACCTTTCCGTTCAGATTCCACAGCAACAGATTGAGATCGAGAAATTCCAGAAGACGATGCAGGACGACCAGGAGATCATCCGCCTTCAAACCTTGATCCGAAAGTCAGCCGAGGTGAAAGTGGAGCAAGGCACCATAAGTGTCTCAGAACTGATGCAGGCGATTCATGCGGAGGAAGCAGCCAAACTGGCAAAGTCGTTCCATGAGATCCGATACC
>JAAZLV010000343.1 GCA_012799155.1 Bacteroidales bacterium
ATCTTTTTCATCATCCTGCTTCTTTAGAGGTTTAACTTGTCTCTTTGATGCCGGAAAGAAGGAATGGTTTAACAAGTAACAGGAGAGCGTTGCCAAGGGGATACGTCATTGCGGTGCTATTCCCCACTTCTAGCCAACAGGTAATGATCCAGAAGCGTGATGGCAGTCATTGCCTCCACGATTGGCACCGCACGGGGCAGTACACAGGGGTCATGCCTTCCACGAGCCTTGATCGTGGTGTCGTTTCCCAGTATGTCAACTGTCTCTTGTTCCTGCAGGATGGTGGCCACTGGTTTGAAAGCGACCCGGAAATAGATGTCCTGACCATTGGAAACCCCCGCTTGTATTCCACCTGAGTGATTTGTGCGGGTGTTGATCTTCCCCTCGTCATTGAAAAAGTGATCGTTCACCTCCGAACCTCGCTGCTCTACATTGAATCCAGTACCATACTCGAAACCTTTCACAGCATTGATGCTCAGCATGGCCGAACCGAGTGAAGCGTGCAGCTTTCCAAAGACCGGCTCCCCCAGACCAGCAGGCACACCGCTGGCCACGCAAGTGATTACTCCACCAATGGTGTCACCCTGGTAGCGTACCTCCTGTATCAGCTTGATCATCCGTTCTGCCGTTTCCGGATCGGGACAGCGAACCATGTTCTCTTCTGTCAACGAAAGATCATAAGCTTTATAATCATGCTCCAGTCGTATGGGACCCACCTGGGAAGTGAAGGCACTGATCTGGATGCCGATCTGTTTCAGATACAGCTTGGCCACAGCACCCGCCACCACTCGCGAAATGGTTTCACGAGCTGAGGAGCGTCCCCCTCCGCGATGATCACGGTGACCATATTTCAGGTGATAGGTATAATCGGCATGTGAGGGGCGGTAGACCATTTTTAGGTGATCGTAATCAGATGATTGCTGGTTCTCATTGCGAATGAGAAAACCTATGGGGGCACCAGTACTCTTCCCTTCGAAGATTCCCGAAAGAAATTCCACCCTGTCAGCCTCCTTACGTGGGGTGGTGATGCGTGACTGTCCGGGACGCCGCCGGTCTAATTCCGACTGAATAAAATCCAAATCGATTAGCAGGCCGGGGGGACATCCGTCGATTACTCCACCCACTGCAACTCCGTGTGACTCACCAAAGGAGGTCAAACGAAAAAGTGTTCCAAAAGTGTTCATACGGCTACACAATCTTTATTATCCATTGACCAGAAGAGACAAACCACGATGGGTCCCATCTTGTCTGCAAAGGTTTATGTACCTTTAGCAACTGCAACCTGAACCACAGCCACCACCGGTGTTTGAACCGCAACCGCAGGATCCACTTTCATCTGCCCCGTCACCGCAACCACATCCACTGTCACCGCAACCACCGCTCCCACAACCACAGCCGCCACCGGAGAATAGTGCAGCGATCTCTTCTGCAGAGGCATCACGCACACCTGTTACGGTTCCTTCAAAATGCATCAGTTCGCCTGCCAACGGGTGATTGAAGTCCATCGTCACAGTCTCATCATCAATTGAAACCACAGAACCGGATAGTCGATTGCCGGAAGAATCCATCATGGGCACAGTATTGCCTTCGAACAGTACGTTCTCATCGATCTTGCCCTCTATCTCGAAGATTGACTTGGGTAGATCCAGGACCTTTTCTTCATCATAATCACCATAGGCTTCTTCAGGTGTAAGCCTGAATGAAAACTTATCGCCCTCAGAGAGTCCCTCGATCTGCTTTTCAAATGCTTCAAGCATTGAGTTGGTACCGAAGATGAACTCCAGCGGACGTTCAGCAGTAGCCTGTTCCATTAATTCACGTTCATCACCTTCACCTACATTGAGGTCATAAGTAAGTGTGACATATTTGTTGTCAGTAATTTTCATTATTGAAGAAAAATTAAAAAAGTTTTATGTTATTTGCAATTGTTCTAACAATCGGCATCAACTGATGTTTATCCATCAATCGCTTTTTTCAGTTTATTAAGAGCTTTTATCAGTATGGAGCGAGATGTACCCACATTAAGCCTCATAAAGCCTTCACCACCCGGGCCAAACATCGAACCCTCGTTCAAAGCAAGTCCTGCCCTTTCTACGAACAGTGTCACAAGCTCCCCACGAGTAAGGCCCAGCTCACGGCAGTCGAGCCAGACAAGAAAGGAAGCTTCCGGGCGCATGGCATGGATCTGTGGGATATGCTCATTCAGAAATTGATCCACAAAATCAATGTTGCCCTGCACATACGCAAGCATCTCGTCCAACCAGTCACCACCCTTCTCATACGCTGCCGTGGTCGCTGTATAGGCAAAGAGTGTACCCTGGTTGAGTTCACGCGGCTCGAGGTAGGATAAATAGAGTTTCCGAATCTGCTTATCCGGGATCACCGCAAAGGAACTTACGATGCCTGCTATGTTGAATGTCTTGCTGGGAGCCATCAGCGTTAGTGAATTGGCAGCAGCCTTCTCTGACACAGTTGCAAAAGGTGTATGACGATACCCTGGAAGCGCCAGGTCGGCATGGATCTCATCTGAAACGACAAATACATTGTTGTCGTAACAGATCTCAGCCAGTTCCCTCAGTTCATCTGGCGACCACACCCTGCCACCCGGATTGTGGGGATTGCAAAGAATCAACATCTTACATTTTTGGTGAGTAAGAATGGATTTGAGTCCTTCCAGGTCCATCTTGTAGCCCCCATCCTCCAGCAACAACGGGTTGTTCACAACCTCACGTCCCAGTGAGGTGGTAACAATCCGGAAGGGGTGGTAAACAGGAGGCTGGATAATCACCTTGTCCTCTTTTTCTGTAAATTGATCGATGGCAAAGGCAAATCCCTTTACCACACCGGGTACAAAACAGATATCTTCTTTGTCGACCTGCCAGCCATGCCGATCGGCGAGCCAGCCTCTGATAGCTTGAAAATAGGCCTCGGAAGAAATGGTGTAACCGAAGATTTCATGGTTTACCCTTTCTCTCAGAGCCTCGGTGATTGCCGGAGGCGACTTGAAATCCATGTCAGCCACCCAAAGTGGGATCAGGTCGTCCCTACCGAAGATCGCCTTCATCTTTTCCAGCTTCACAGAGTCAGTACCATGTCTGTCAATGTTATCATCAAAATTATAGTGCATCACAATTTAGAATTTTATTGATTTATTCGACTCCTCACCTATAATAACTGCTATTGATGGAAGGATTGTTTTGTACCTGCCTGCCACCAAAATGAATTGACTCGAATGCAAGTCCAATTACAAATTGATGGGAGATGATCCTGGTGTCGAGTTGATTCACATCGGTGCGCAGGTAATCACCCAGATAGCCTGTTCTAAGAGTGACGTTGCGAATGGGAATGTCGATTGTGAAATAGTTTCTCAATGCCAGTTGGTTATGGAAAGAGCCAAAATGAACTATT
The DNA here is from genome assembly GCA_012799155.1 of Bacteroidales bacterium. Lineage (GTDB taxonomy): Bacteria > Bacteroidota > Bacteroidia > Bacteroidales > Dysgonomonadaceae > Proteiniphilum. The sequence goes on from JAAZLV010000343.1 coordinate 3,409, forward strand.
CCTTTGTTGTTACCCAGAGTGAAAATCTCATAATAGGAGTGTCCATACTCCGGTGAGAAAAACATCCCAGCAAAGGGAGATGTGAGCTGCCAACGTAAAGTGATCTCTTTCCATTGGTAGAGAGCCATCGTTGAGAGCTGCAGGTTGAAGGATGTTTTGAGTGAGCCTGGGTTGTTTGAGTTCCGAACATTGTATATACCTCCTAACGTCAAAGCACCTCCGCCGCCACCCAGCAGGGTGAAACGATCAGCTTTAAACAGAGGATAATACCCGTTGAGATGAAACCTTATATCTCCATAATATTCCGAAGCTGAAGCGGTTGGATTTTTGGTGATAGCTGTCTGAATCTGGAATTGTTGTTGTAACAAAAGCTCCCCCCCGAAATATTGAGTAGCCTTGATCCGATCGTGCAACAGTGTTACACTCATACCATCGTAGGTGAGTGGCGAGAGATAACTGTCAGAAAGGAATGCCTTACCAAAACCAATCATGGTAGAATGGTTCACAGTAGGTTCAGGTAGAACCTCCGTCTTCTGTGCCTGGATGGTGCAGTAGACGGAAAACCATAACAATACCAGTATCGTTGTTTTTCTCATCGTTTTTCTTTTGTAACCCATTGCCAGGCACGGTCTCGGTGAAAGGAGAACAGGATCAATCGAACAGTTTCATCTGTCCGGTAATCTCATCACGCAGGTCAGCGTCAGAGAGGGGTGTATCACTATTCTCATCCTCTATCTCAACCTTCATCGTCTCCTGCGGTTCAGGTTCCGGAAAACGAGTTGGTTCCAGCTCCTCTACCTCTTTCACCTCGTAGTTGGAGAGACGCTTGCCCTTGGCCTTGTAGCTCTTCACACCGATGAACTCTTCCACCTCAATCTCGAGTGGCTCCCTGTAATGGTCGTTTCCGCCAAAGATAACCTTTACTCTCGGAAATACCACATCAGTAAGTAAAAATAATCGCGAAGCAGGGTTGTCACTCATGAAGTTGAGTGGCTTCTCAGAGGCCTCGAAGTTAAACCGCTTCAGGTATGCAAATCCCTGATCGGCATCGAATAGGGCTGCCGACCAAACCTTATTTGCATCGTACTTTTCAATGCGACAAATATCTGTAGGAAAATGATTGGTAAGATCGAAGTTACAGATATGAAATTCGCCCCGTTCCGTTATCACAAGAATCTTGTCATCACCCTGGAATTCCCCAAGGTAATTGCCGCCTCCCTCATAGTTGAGGCGATAGACATCAGGATCGAACCATACCTTTCGCCCACCCAGTGTGGAGATACCTTTCTGTTTGAGTTGAATACGGTGAATCTCCGCCTTGGTAAGGATGTTACCCATGGCGTTTCGACCTTTGATGTCTATCTCGCTGAAATCCTTTTCAAACTGCAGGATGCGCAATCGTGGTTTTGGCTTGAGAATCACCTTAATTGTCTCAGCCTCTCCATTGGGGTTGGAACTAAAGTAAGCGATGCGTGATCCGGCTGTCCCCTTGGTCAGGTCATATTCCTTGTCACGAGTGACACCCGTCACGGGAAACCGTTTGATATAATGGGGAGAGGACTTACCATCGCGATATACTACGTTGTAAATAGTGCGATTGTCATTCTTCTTAAAGACGTTTGCGTAGAGGATGTTTTTGCCTACAAACATCTTCTCACTCACTTTCACCACCTTGTATTTACCATCCTTGAAGAAGATGATGATATCGTCGATGTCGGAACAGTTGCAAACGAACTCATCCTTCTTCATGCCGGTACCGATAAATCCCTCTTCACGGTTGACATAAAGCTTTTCATTCGCTTCAGCCACCTTGACCGCCTCAATGTTCTCGAAACTGCGAATTTCGGTGCGACGTGGATAGTTTTTCCCATAACGCTCTTTCAGCATCAGGTACCAGGCTATTGTGTAGTCGGTAAGATTGTTCAGGTTATGATCTATTTCGCCGATTTCCTCAGCCAGACGTGCAATGTTTTCGTTCGACTTATCCGAGTTAAACTTCAGAATACGCGCCATCTTGATCTCCATCAACCGAAGGATATCGTCACGGTTGATCTCACGGATAAAGGATGGTTTAAAGGGTTCAAGCCGTTTGTCGATGTGAGTTATCGCTTTGTCCATGTTGGCCGCATTCTCAAACTCACGATCCTTGTAAATCCGCTCCTCGATGAATATCTTTTCAAGTGAGGCGAAAAGCAATGCCTCCTGTTTCTCGCTTTTTTCAATCTCCAGCTCCCGACGAAGGCTGTGACGCGTATTATCAACAGATACACGCAACACATCACTCACAGTAAGGAAGTGAGGCTTGTCCTCATCAATTACACAACAGTTGGGAGAGATACTGATCTCACAGTCGGTGAAGGCGTAAAGTGCATCGATGGTCTTATCAGATGAGACTCCGGCTGCCAGCTGCACATGTATCTCCACATTCTGCGCAGTAATGTCATCCACTTTTTTGATCTTGATCTTCCCTTTCTCGTTGGCTTTGAGGATGGAGTCCACCACACTGGCAGTGGTTCTTCCGTAAGGAATATCTCTAATTACAAGTGTCTTGCTGTCAAGCTTTTGAATGGTTGCCCTCACTTTCACAGATCCGCCCCGCTCACCGTCATTATACTTCTCAACGTCGATGTAACCACCTGTCTGGAAGTCTGGATAGAGCTTGAAGGTCCTCTCTTCGAGGTAAGCGATGGCAGCATCACACAACTCGTTGAAATTGTGGGGTAAAATTTTGGAAGAGAGGCCTACGGCAATTCCTTCCGCCCCCTGTGCTAGCAAAAGGGGAAATTTAGCAGGCAGAGTTACCGGTTCCTTGTTCCTACCGTCATAAGAAGGCTTCCACTCAGTTGTCTTGTTGTTAAAGAGCACCTCCAGGGCAAATCTTGTGAGGCGTGCCTCGATGTATCGGGGGGCAGCAGCTCCGTCACCGGTGAGTATATTCCCCCAGTTTCCCTGTGCGTCAATCAGCAAATCCTTTTGTCCTAGCTGTACCAGGGCATCACCTATGGAGGCATCACCGTGGGGGTGATACTGCATGGTTGTTCCAATGATGTTTGCCACCTTGTTGTAGCGTCCGTCATCCATCCGTTTCATGGCATGCAGAATGCGTCTCTGTACCGGTTTGAGGCCATCTGAGATGTGTGGTACAGCACGTTCCAGGATGACATAAGACGCATAGTCCAGAAACCAATTCTGGTACATCTTGGAAAGGTTGAGCGTACTGTCTTCGCCCAATCGGACCGGTATCTTGGCACTTGTCATGCTCTTACCTGTGAAATCAGAATCAGCCTCCTCCATGGCTTCTTGATTGTCTTTGATGTCGTCGTCGTTTGTTTCTTTAGGAGACATAGGTCTGTGTATATGAAAAATAAGAGCCTCCGCACTATGGAGTGGAGGATCTAACGCTTATTTTGTGGTGAAAAGGGCACTAAAAATTGTCCAAAGATAAGAAAATTGAGTATAAAATCAAAAGCAAAAAATGAAGAGCAATTAAACTACTTTTGTGGAAAACTGTTTAATTGTTGTAGAGATTTAATCCAGTCCATTGTTATTAAAGGTAAATTTGTCTGGATACAGATTAAAATGAAAAGTCAAATAACAGTTACCAATACCCTAACAAATAAAATAATGAAACAAAGAAGTTCACTTACAACAACGCGATTTTCATTCTTTCTACTGATGACGACAATATTGTTGTCATCCTGCGGAAGTGTTCCCTTTACCGGTAGACGTCAACTGCAACTAGTGTCTAACGACGAAGTAATCGCACTCAGCCTTCAACAGTATCAGGAGTTTATGCGATCCGCACCACTGGAGAACGGCACGAACAATGCACAAATGGTCACCCGTATAGGTAGTCGTATCGCCAAAGCGGTAGAGACTTTTTACACCAACAACGGCTATCAGTCGGAGCTGGAAAACTATGCTTGGGAGTTTAAGTTGGTGAAAGATAATAGCGTGAACGCTTTTGCAATGCCAGGTGGCAAGGTTGTTATTTTCACCGGATTACTACCTGTAACACAAACTGAGGAAGCACTTGCCGTGGTTATCGGTCATGAGATCGCACACGTCATTGCCCGTCACTCCAATGAACGTATAAGTCAACAGGTTGCACTGCAATATGGAGGTGCAATTGCCGGAGGCCTGCTTGGCAACTCACAGGCGATGCAGCAATTGGGCAGCACCGTCTTTGGTCTTGGTGCACAATATGGAGTGATGATGCCGTATGCCAGAAAGCAGGAATATGAAGCCGACGAGATTGGATTGATCATCATGGCGATGGCTGGTTACAATCCACAGGTAGCTGTTCCATTCTGGACCAGGATGGCGCAAAGTGGGGGTACAGAAGTGCCTGAGTTTCTAAGCACCCACCCAACCGACAGCAAACGTATCGCCCGTATCCAGGAGATCATGCCCCAGGTGCTCACCTATTACAAGGGTTCCGGAGTGCAAAACACCACTACAACGCCTATTCAGACCAAAGCTAAGGTACCGGCAAATGATGGAGAAAAAGCCAGGACCTCAGAGGAGTGGTCGTTCTGAATTCCAATTGCTGAGCTGATAAATAAGTCCCACAAGTGCCAACAGGATGCCTGAGATGATCAGCAATGTTTCCACTGGGACTACATCAGCCAGTGGACCAAAGAGCAGGATGGCCAAGGGCATTGCCGCCGATGTGATGATCTGAATGATTGAAAAGACCCTGCCCATCATCTGCGGCGCAGTTATCTCCTGAATGAATACTGTCTCGGCAGTAGCAATAATTGGCATGAAGAATCCGGAGATACCCATCACCAGCAGATAGAGCACGAAACTGCCTGCCAGTCCCAGCAAAGTAAATGAGATGCCAAAAGCAACCAGGCAAAGTGCAATGGTTAATATCTTATTCTTGATATTTCCGTAGAGCGATACCGCGATGCCCCCCACAAAAGAACCGACAGTCCAGACAATCTCGTTAGCTGTCAAACGCCACACCTCACCTCCAAAACTACGTTCTATCATCAGGGGAGTGAGCACGGCTGCGGGAGTAATGAGGAAGAATGAAAACCCATAACAGATAATAATCCCTTTCAACAGTGGGTTGCCAAATGCATACCGAACACCCTTTTTCAACTCATCTAACAGTGAAGTAGGCTCATCACTCCTTTCCACCCTGTTCACTACGATCAGACGAAGAATGAGTATTGCTGCCGATCCTGTCACCACATCGATCATAAAAGCCCATGCAAGATCCATTGTTCCCAACACCACCCCTCCCACGGCTGGTGCCAATAGCATCAGTATGGAACTAAGCGACTGATTGATGCCCTGTACACGGGTCAAGTTCTCCGGTGGCACCAGCTGCGGGTAGATTGCATTAACAGCTGGCATCTGTATCCCTGCACCAACAGAACGAACAACAGATACTACCAATAACAGTTCAATGCGGGTGAACCCCAACCAGAAAGCTATGGCAAGGCCAAGAGTTGAAACAGCAATAAATGCGTCGGAGATCATAATCAACAACTTTCGGTCATAACGATCGGCCCACACCCCACCCCAAAGTGATACAAACACCTGCGGTAACATGGAACAGATGGTGGTGAGCATCAGCCACACCCCGGAAGATGTTTCAAGTGTAATGTACCAGATAATGGCATACCCCACCACTGCCGATCCAAACAGCGATACATTCTGGCTGATCAGAAATAGAACCACTTGTCTGTCGAACAATATTTTTTTAGTAGAAAGGGTTGAATTACTCATAATCAAAATGTAAGCCAAACAATCCTCACAATTATCTATTTCAACAAAAAAAGCGATATCCCATCACACCGGGATATCGCTTCAGTTCAATAAATAAATCATTTATCTCCTTAATCGATTCAGCGATCTCACCAGTGCTTCGTCAGCACCAATCTTACGAATGGCAAGTACTATCAGAATGATAGCGATCACCGGCATAATCACCCCCACTCCAACGCGCTGAAACTCCAGGTTCTCCACGGGATAGACCTGATAAAGGATGAATATGAAGAAAAGGTAAAAGCCCACCATGACCACCACATTAAAGATAGACAGCCTGATCTGTAACATCCTCTTATTGTAAAGAAAGATGGTCACCAACGCGAGTAGAGAACTTATCACACCAATCACGAAAAGACCCCAAGTTGAGTCAGACAGGGTGCCGTTGAGATAGATACCCATAGCCTCAAACATTACCTCATCACCATTGTAGTTAAATAGAGCCAGAGGAGTCACCGAAGCAGTTAGCATCGCGGCAGCTGCCAATAACAGGAAAAGCGTCTGTATCCGTTGCAACATAACCTTAGAAAAGCTCTTTTTCCTTGGAAGGATTACGGTAAAAGATTTGCCCCTCTTTCCACTCTTCAACTGCCATTAAAGACGGTTTGGGTAGCTTTTCATAAAAACGGGAAATCTCAATCTGTTCATGATTTTCAAACACCTCTTCCAAATTGTCACTGTATGATGCAAATTCCTGAAGCTTGGTATCAAGGTCGCGTTTCATTTCTATAGAGAGCTGATTGGCTCTTTTGCTGATGATGCGAACCATTTCATAGACATTGCCTACCGGTTCAGACATCTTCATAACATCACGACTCTCCGTATTGGTACTTGCAGCAATTTTTCTGTAATCCATTGTTGTATTTTATCTTAAATTATTCTTTTTGAAATTCATCAAACTGTTGGTAACAGCTCAATCTTCTCTTGTGCCTCCCGGTAATAACGGTCTGCTTCACTTTTGTATTTCGGGTCGGGAAATGAGTTGGTATAATTGAAATATTCATCCACCACCAATCTGTAGCGCTCCGGTTGCGCAAGCAGCGTACTGCGTTGTGCATATTCATATCGGGCACGAAGAATGGTCATTTGGTAATCCTCCAGATATTTGGAATATGGATAAGTTTTCATTGCTTCCCGAGCAGTTATCACTGCCGACTCATAATTATTACCCATATAGTTTCCGAGATTCAGGTAAAGCTGAGCAGCAAGTAATTCCTTAAGTGCAAGTTTTTCCTGCAATTCGAATAAATAGTTCTTAGCCTGCTCGGCGCGTTCGGTTTGAGGGTACCTTTCGATATATTTCTGAAACTCGGCGATTGCCAAATAGGTTTTCGATTGATCCAGGCGGGATTCTGGTGAATCAAGGTACATACCATATGCAGAGTAGAAAAGAGCAGCCTCCGCATATTCACCCTTTGGATAAGAGTTGTAGTAGGTTGTAAAAACCTGAGTAGCCGAATAGTAATCTCTTGAATTGTAGTGGCTTTGAGCCAATAAATAAAGTGATTCTTCGGCTTGTGCTGTACCTTTCATAAAGGTCACCAGATCCTCAAGAAGCGTGATTGATCGATTGTATTTTCCTTCCTCGAAATACTTTTTCGCGTAGGTGTATTTCAGATCCCGGTCAGTACTCTTCAGTATCTTGTTGTATTCATTACAGGAACTCAACACCAAAACGATCAGCAAAAAATAGAATGGTTTTATTCTCATCTTGTTTCAAGTCGGGTTTAGCTTGCAAATTTACGCATTCTTTCTTATTTAGCGAAAAGGGAATCACTATTTTATTCAATTTTAGGATTTCGTTGCTGCGAAAAGGAGAATACTATCCACATGTCTGCGGTCGTTTGAAAGTTTTGGCACTTTATTTTGGCCTCCTACCTTCTCTCTTTGTTTCATCCATTCGTAGAAAACTCCTTTGTCCAATATCTTCACCACGGGAAGATTAAGTGATAGATTGTATGAACGCTTTGCCTCGTAGTCAGAGTTCAGCTTCATAAGGCATTCGTCCAGCTTCTCGGTGAATTGTAGCAGATTGGCCGGTGGTGTCTCAAACTCAATCAACCACTCATGAGCACCGTTGTTCTTTTCACCGAAAAAGATTGGAGCAGCGGTGTACTCTGTAATCTTGGCACCGGTAAAACGACATGCTTCATCGAGTGCCCTGTCAGCATTGTCAACAATCAGTTCTTCACCGAAAGCATTGATGAATTGCTTGGTGCGACCGGTTAACTTGAAGAGGTAAGGATCAGTAGAGGTAAATTCAACAGTATCACCAATCTTATATCGCCACAACCCTCCACTGGTAGAGATCAACATGGCATATTGATTTCCTTTTTGGACGCCACTCAGCGGCACTGTTTCAGGATGTTCTTTCTCCCATTCACCTGCGGGAATAAACTCGTAATAAACCTCATTGTCGAGTAGCAACAACATCTCCTTCGAATCAGGAGCATATTGTACACCAAAGAAGCCTTCCGATGCGTTGTAGGTTTCCCAATATCGCATCTGCGCAGAGGGAATCAGTTTCTCAAATTGTTCTTGATAGGGGATAAAACTAACTCCCCCATGAAAGAATACCTCCAGATTAGGCCAGATATCAAGAATTGAACGACCACTGTCGGCAATAATTTTTTTCAACAACACCAACATCCAAGAGGGTACCCCTACAAAAGAACGGATGTCTGCACCCATCGCGTAATCGGCCAATTTCTGCAATTTCTCCTCCCA
>JAAZLV010000344.1 GCA_012799155.1 Bacteroidales bacterium
ATCAAGAACGCTATGGGTGTAGGAATTCCCGGCACAGGGATGACCGGTCTTCCCATCGCAATTGCATTGGGAGCATTAAAAGGAAAGAAAGAAGATGGTCTCGAATTGTTGAAAGGAATCACTGCCGAAGATGTGGAACAGGCAAAGCAGTTCATCCGGGAACAGCGCATTGCCATTCATCTCTACCAGGAAACAGAGGAAAAGCTATACATCGAGGTACGCTGTACATCAGGCAATCACACCTCTCGAGCCATCATCAGTGGAGCTCACACCCGTTTTATATACATCGGTCTGGATGATAGGACACTGCTGGAAAGACCAGAAGAGGCACCATTAAAAAATGCAATAGAAATAGCACCTCCTCTCACCTTTCGGACCATCTATGAATTTGCAAAAGACTCACCATTGGAAGAGCTCTACTTTATTCTGGAGGGTGCCCGGATGAACATGGTGGTGGCAGAAGAGGCTTTGACCCGGCAGTACGGGCATAATGTAGCAGGCACCCTGATGCAGCGTAAGGGAAGGAAAGTTTTTGGTGACAACCTCCACAGCCGCATGGTTATTGCCACTGCTGGTGCTTGTGATGTAAGGATGGATGGTGCAATGGTGCCGGTGATGAGTAACTCTGGCAGCGGCAACCAAGGGATCGCAGCGACTGTACCGGTGATGACTTTTGCCGAAGAGGAGGGATGCTCAGAAGAGTCACTTATACGTGCTTTGACACTCAGCAGTCTGTTGATCATCTATATCAAACAGCACTTGGGCAAACTCTCTGCCCTCTGTGGTTGTGTGGTTGCCTCTACGGGGTCAGCCTGTGGCATCACCTGGCTGATGGGCGGCAGCTACTCCCAGATCATCTTCGCCGCAAAGAACATGATAGCCAACATTACCGGAATGATCTGCGACGGTGCAAAGCCCAGCTGTGCATTGAAGATTGCCAGTGGAGTATCCACCGCAACCCTCTCGGCCGTGATGGCCATGGAAGATGAGGGGGTAACGGCTCAGGAGGGAATCATCGATGAAGATATCGACCAGACCATCCGCAACCTGGCTTTGATTGGTAATAAGGGCATGAAGGAGACCGACAGGCTGGTGTTGAATATTATGACAACAAAGTAGGTTATTAGATTATTTTATTTTGCATACTGACAAGGAACTTGCTTTCCGTACCAAGAAGATTAGCAAGCTAATCTGGGAATATGCGTTGCCAGGTATCGTGGGGACAGTCGTCACCGCGCTCTATAACGTGGTCGACCGCATATTCATTGGACAGGTGGAGGGAGCCATAGCCATCTCGGGACTGGCCATCACCTTTCCGGTAATGGCCCTTGTCTCCTCTCTGGGAATGCTGGTGGGCTCGGGAGCAGCTGCCCGAATCTCCATCAGCCTGGGCAAACGAGACCACCTGACAGCGGAGCAGATCCTGGGTAGCTCCCTATTGCTGACGGTGCTCCTGAACGCCGTTTTCATCACTCTCATTTACCTCTTACTAGAACCAATCCTGATGGCCTTTGGTGCCAGCAGCCTCACCTATCCCTATGCCCGCAGCTACCTTGAGATCGTGCTGTTGGGGAACGTCTTCGTGAGTCTCTGTTACAACTTCAACGCCATGATGCGTTCCTCGGGATATCCCACCAAAGCAATGACAACCATGCTGATTGGTGCGGTGCTCAACGTGATTCTCAGCCCCCTCTTCCTTTTCGTATTCAATCTTGGGATCAGAGGTGTAGCCTGGGCAACGGTTATCTCGATGTTCATCGGGATGCTTTTCGTGATGCACCACTTCACCCGCCGCAGCAGCGTGATACGCCTCAGGTGGAAGAATATACGTCTCAACGGTCCAATCATCCTTTCAATTATCTCCATCGGTCTCTCTCCCTTCAGCATGCAAGTTGCCGCCTCGGGGGTGGCATTGCTAATGAACACCTCGCTTCTACGTTACGGAGGTGACCTCGCAGTAGGGGCTTATGGCATCGTCAACTCCATTCTGATGCTTATCCTGATGGTAGTCCTGGGACTCAACCAGGGCACCCAGCCGATCATTGGATATAATTATGGTGCAGGCAATTACCGTAGGGTGCGAGAGACTCTCTTCTATGCGCTCAAGATGGCGACAATCTTCACAACCGTCGGCTTTCTGATCGGTCAGTTCTTCCCTCAGTTACTGACGTCGGCGTTCACCAGCGATGAAGAGCTGTTGGAGATCAGTGGTACGGGGTTGCGCTTGGCTATGCTGGCACTTCCATTGGTGGGTTTTCAGATTGTCAGTTCCAACTTCTTCCAGAGCATCGGTTTTGCTACCAAGTCTATCGTTCAGAGTCTGAGCCGCCAGCTCATCTTCTTGGTTCCTGGCATCCTCCTGTTACCCCGCATCTGGGGACTGAAGGGGCTTTGGATTGCCATCCCGGTCTCCGACACACTGTCAGCACTGCTGTCACTATACTTGTTGGTGATACAGCTTCGACACCTGCGTCAGATGGAGTTAGGAAAAGGAATCAATGAACCATAACCCTTCTGTTGCTGTTCTTTTTTTCTATAGAATGGCTGAAATGAACGCGAAAATATGTAGTTTTGTACACCAAACCGATCAATCAATTTTTCACATAAAAATACGCAGATATGAAGAAAGTAGTCTTGATTCGCCATGGCGAAAGTGCCTGGAACAAGGAAAACCGTTTCACTGGTTGGACCGATGTAGATCTCACCGAGAAAGGTGTAAGTGAAGCCCACAAGGCTGGACAGTACCTGAAGAAAGAGGGCTTCCAATTTGAAAAAGCATATACCTCCTACCTCAAGAGAGCAGTGAAAACACTCAACGTGGTGCTCGACGAAATGGATCTCGACTGGATCCCCGTGGAGAAGACATGGCGCCTGAACGAGAAGCACTACGGTATGTTGCAGGGACTCAACAAAGCTGAAACAGCAGCCAAGTACGGCGATGAACAGGTACTGGTTTGGCGCCGCAGCTACGATGTGCCACCATTGCCACTTGAAAAAGATGATGAACGTTCACCCTTTCAGGATCCCCGCTACAAAGGTGTGGATGAGAAATACCTCCCACTGACTGAAGCACTGAAAGATACGGTGGAGCGCATTCTGCCCTACTGGAATGACACCATCGTGCCGGAGATGCAACAGTTCAACCAAGTGATCGTGGCAGCCCATGGCAACAGTTTGAGAGGGATTATCAAGCATCTCAAGAACATCTCCGACGAGGAGATCGTAAGCCTCAACCTGCCTACCGCCGTTCCTTACGTCTTCGAATTCGATGATAAAATGAACCTGCAGAAGGATTATTTCCTGGGTGACCCTGAAGAAATCAAAAAACTGATGGATGCAGTGGCAAACCAGGGTAAAGCAAAATAAGAGACCAACAGGTCAGCTGCCGGATTCTCCACCCTCCGGAAGATAAACTTATAGGGTGTGTCGGTTTCGGCCGATACACCCTAATTTATTGTGGAAAATGATGGAAAGAATTGTCACCTCGATTCTTTTATCTATTTTTATGCCATCAATCTTTCAAGCAACAAACCATTGCATCTTTCAAAAATGAAAAAAACCACCCTCTTACTGCTCTTGTTGCTCTTTATTGTAACAAGATGTGACAAAGAACCCGGTCAAGATGACCAATATGATACCCAGCTTGCATTCCCCTCAACAATCATTGAAGGGAAATCTTCACCTTCTGAGGCAGTGATGCAGTGGCATCAGGGAGCGCAGATAGGAGTTTCCACCGAGGGAATCCCCGTCCATCGCAACATACCTTTCAGCACGAACGGCACAGGTTATTTCAGTTCTTCCACACCCATATATTTTCCCAAGGGTGAGGATTCGTTCAACGTTATAGCCTATTACCCATACAATCCCGGAATAAGCGGCAACACACTTTCTGTCGACCTGGCCACTGACCAGCAGATCATTCTCTACAGTAACAATCTGAAAGGAATAACAGCCGCAAATAAGAACAAGATGAACAAATTGATCTTCGTTCATCTGTTGCAACGGATACACATCCGTCTCAGTGCTTTGGATGAAACATTGCTCACTGGGAATATGGAGGCCAATCTAAAGGGAAGTACGAAGGGAATTGTCTCCCTCTCCGATGGCTCAGTAACTGTGCAGGAAGGAAGTATAGGCATCATCCCCCTGGAGATAACCGGCACAGGAAGCGAGAGAACGATAAGTGGATTGTTGCTCCCCTCGGTAGGGAGCAGTGTGGAACTGACCATCATGGTGGATGAGTTACAGTATAAATGGACCATTCCATTAACCGGTAAGGAGAATTATGTCTACAGCTACGGCGTGGTGCTTGGGGAGGGCAATCTGAAAGTTTCAGCTCCTCTTACTGAGGGGAGTGACGCAGAAGCTTACACCATATATCCGGTAAGCAGCAATAACCCTCCTCCTGTCATCCCTTCAAATCCGGATGATGGTGAAGCTCCGGCAGCACAGATCTATATGGAGACACCGGTTCCAGCAGGTGGAAGCATCCCTCCTGACAGCTACCAGGTGACCCACATGATCAGCAATCTCAGCTGGCTCAATAACAGTAAAGCCACAGGTGAAGTGAGGAACTATACCATCCATTACGACACCGATGAGACCTACCCGGTATGGGTAGCCTATCCCCTACATCCCACCTACATGCGTTCGGGCAACCGGACGGACGACTGGCAGTATGATCCACTGATACCGGTGGAATTTCAACCCGATCTCTCCTCCGCCTGGCAGACACGAACGGTTAGCAGAGGACACATGCTGCCAAGTGCGAGCAGGAGTGCCAGCCTCAACCTAAACAGGACTACCTTTTATTTCACCAATATGGTGGCACAGAACAGTGAGATGAATGCTACCACCTGGAATGACCTTGAAGTGAAAGTGCGGTACTGGAGCAGTCAGACCGAGTATGACACCCTCTACGTTGTTACCGGAGCAATCCTGCCATCTCCACCTGAAACGATCAGCTATGCATTGGATGCTGCCGGTAGAAAGGCTGCCATTCCCAAATACCTCTACAAGGCACTCTGTCGCAAGAACAAACAAACGGGTGAATACAGCTCCATCGCGTTCAAGATGGAGAAC
>JAAZLV010000345.1 GCA_012799155.1 Bacteroidales bacterium
AGTCGGTCGAACTGAGCTTCTGTTGCATCGTAGAACTCACGATATACACGATCCTTCATCTTGTAGGGAACATGTCCGATGGCATACCATTCGTCCATGAGTTCTTGCAACAATGGCAATGCTTGCTCTGCGGAGAGCGTCTTATCGAGTTGACTGATCTTATCAACGATCTTTTTCTTGGCATCCAGATTCTTCGATTCTTCTTCGTTCTGTGAAGATGTATGTATTTTTTTCTGTTCGAAGAAATAATCACAGGCAGCGATAAATCGTTTCCAAACTGAATCCACATATTTATGTGGCACGATGCCAATATTCTTCCACTCTTTCTGGATCTCAATAAAATCCTGGGTGGTTTTCCTCCAATCCTGGCTCTCTTTCATCGCCTCCGCACGCTCACAGAGTTCCATTTTCTTCCGGAGGTTCTCCTCCATCTCGTTCCGCAGCGTTTTGTAATATTCATTCTTCGAACGGAAAAAGAAATCACAGGCGGCACGGTAACGTTTGTATATCTTGGTGTTCCATTTGCGTGGTACATATCCAATCTGGCGCCACTGCGTCTGAATCGCCAGCACCTCCTTCACCTTACTGTTCCAGTCTCTGATTGTTTTAATCTGGCTGTAGTCAATTGCCTCCAGCTTTTCACAGAGCGATGTCTTTAGTTCCAGGTTCTCATCTTCCTTGCCCCTGAGTGCCTCAAAATGTGCCTGGTATTTCTTATTGATACTGGTAGAGGCCTCCTTAAAACGATTCCATACCTCTTCCCTATCCTTTCTGGAAACCGGTCCAATTTCACGCCACTCCTGGTGAAGATTTTGCAACTGATGGAAGGCAGAAACAACATCAGACTCCTCATCAAGTCTTTCAGCAGCTTCACACAGCTCGTTTTTCAATTCAAGATTCTTCTTGAAATCATATTCCCTGAACTCATTGTTGATCCGTACCAGATCATAAAAAATCTCCACGTAATGCTGATAAGATTTCCAAAGCTCGTTCACCCTGGCCTGGGGGATCATCTTGATTTCGTTCCACTCCTGCTGCAGTGATTTGAACTCCTGGTAAACCTTGTTGAAATCCTCCTGACCCTGGTTTTGCGTCAGCTGTTTCACCTGTTCAATGATGGCCAATTTCCGGGCTACATTCTTTTCTTTCTCGGCCTCTTCCATGGCCGTAATGGCTGATCGCTTCTCTCTGATCTTCTGCAACAACTCCTTCCCTTCAATAAAAAGTGCAGACTCATTGGCTACAAAATCAATCTCTTCACCACCAGTAGAAAGAAATGCCTGTTTTTGTCCTTCAATTTCATTGCGCAGTGTACGGTAGAATTGATTCTTGTACTCATCAATATCTTTTCTCTGAGGACGTTCTGCTTCCAGCAACTCACGAAGCTTCTGAACAATTTCATCAACGGTCAACAGTGAACCGGTTATATTGTCTGATTCAGAATCCTCATCCGATTCATCAGCCTCATTTCCGGAATCGTCCGCTTCATCTGCTTCACCATCTTCCAAGTGATAGTCAATTTTTTCCTGCTCTTTTTCCTTCTGTTCATCAGCTTCTTCCGAGACAGTTGCTTCAACATCAGACTGAGCACTGCCAACATTGGAGCCGTCGGTTTCTTCGACCAATTTAAGGTCGGAGATTCCAGTTACTTCCTGTTTATCTTCGAGAGCAACCTCATCGGTTTTATCGGTCTGAACGGCTTCCTGTACCTGTTCAGCTTGAGGGGTATCTACCTTAGACTCCTGGACCGGTACTTCAGGCTCCGGATGCATCTCTTTGTTTTCCGTATCGATGGTTAAATTTTTCTCATCAAGATTGTTGTTCGTATTCATCAGTAGTCCCTTCGTTTTACCCCAACCATCCGATTGGGATGTTGCTATTCATTTTTTAGTTTTTTATAACTCAATAGTAGTTTTTTACCAACCACTTTTTTTTCAATAACTGCAAATTAACGCAATATTTTTGGGAAAACATCTGTTTTCTTGATTTATTTTTGAAGATAGAACCAAGCAACTGTTTAGTTAACGTTCTGTAAACCGGATATGGCTAGAGTTGGGGGGCTGATTTGTGAAGACAAAAAAAATCCGCCAGTAATTAACTGGCGGGGATACTTTTACAACCGCTTATTTTTCTCTGAAAAAGATGTTGATGGGTGTACCTGAGAAATCCCATATCTCACGCATTCGATTCTCAATGAACCGCTTATAGGGTTCCTTGATATATTGCGGCAAATTACAGAAGAAGACAAAGGAAGGCACTTGCGTCTTGGGCAGCTGGGTGATGTACTTCACCTTGATATATTTCCCCTTGTTGGCAGGGGGAGGTGTACGCTCGATGATGGGCAACAACTGTTCATTGAGCTTGCTGGTGGCCACTTTTCTTTTTTTATTCTGATAAACCTCCTTGGCCAGGTCCATCACTTTCAAGATTCGCTGCTTCGTAAGAGCCGAACCAAAAATGATGGGGAAATCGGTAAAAGGGGCCAGTCGCTGACGGATGGCATTCTCAAAAGTCTTGATCACCATGTTGTCTTTCCCTTCTACCAGGTCCCATTTGTTGACGAAGACCACCAGCCCCTTGCGGTTCTTTTGAATCAGTGAGAAAATATTAAGATCCTGGCTTTCGATGCCACGGGTAGCATCCAGCATCAGGATACAAACATCCGCATTTTCAATTACGCGGATGGAGCGAATTACAGAGAAGTACTCCAGATCTTCGTTCACCTTTCCCCGCTTACGAATACCGGCAGTGTCGACAAGATAAAAATCCATACCAAACTTGTTGTACCGCATGTAGATGGAATCGCGTGTAGTACCGGCAATGTCAGTTACAATGCTCCGTTCCTCACCTATCAATGCATTGATGATGGATGATTTTCCTGCGTTGGGGCGTCCCACCACTGCAAACCTGGGGACATCATCCAGCACCTCCTCTTCACCGCTACTGGTGAAAAGAGTAAGGATATGATCGAGCAGGTCACCGGTGCCGGAACCGTTGATGGCTGAGACGCTGAAAGGATCACCCAGTCCCAGTGTATAAAACTCGGCTGCCTGGTGTCCCAGATTGAAGTTGTCTGACTTGTTGGAGACAATCACCACCGGCTTGCCGGAGCGTCGCAACATATGCGCCACACTGGTGTCAAGATCTGTCAATCCGTTCATCACGTCCACAACGAAGAGAATCACATCCGCCTCATCCATCGCTATGCGCACCTGTTTGTTGATCTCATCCTCCATCACATCGTCGGAGTCAACCACCCATCCACCAGTATCGACCAGTGAAAATTCCTTCCCGTTCCAGTTCACTTTGCCGTACTGACGGTCGCGGGTGGTGCCGGCAGTCTCTGTCACAATAGCCTCACGGCTTTGTGTCAATCGGTTGAAAAGGGTGGATTTTCCCACGTTGGGGCGTCCCACAATCGCTACTAAGTTTTGCATAATGTCGTTGATTAGCTGATGAGTTGATTTGAGGATGTGGGGAATTGAAAATTTGCAAATCACCACATCACCTCTTCTTTGATTAGTCCAGTTTGTATCCGAAGGTCTTTAACAGGTTATCCCGGTTGCGCCAGTCCTTCTCTACCTTTACATAGATCTGGAGGTAGATCTTCTTCTCGAAGAAACGTTCTATATCCTTGCGGGCCATTGTTCCCAGTTTCTTGAGCGACTCGCCCTTGTGACCGATCACGATCCCCTTCTGGGTATCGCGCTCCACCAGAATGATTGCCCTTATCCGGATGATATCCTTCTCATCAAGAAACTCCTCCACGATGGCTTCAATAGCATAGGGAACCTCTTTCTGGTAAAGCAAGAGCGCTTTCTCACGGATGATCTCTGCCACGAAGAAACGGGCCGGCTTGTCGGTGAGTGCATCCTTCTCGAAGTAGGGAGGTGACTCAGGCAACAGTTCCAGGACTCTTTTCTGAACAAGGTCCACACTGAAGTTGTTCAACGCCGAGATGGGATAGATCTCCGCTTTGGGCAGCAGTGTCTGCCATTGCAATACCAGTTGTTCCAGCGCCTCCTGCGTGGTCTGGTCAATTTTATTGATCAGCAGCAGCACGGGCAAATCCAACTGCTGTACTTTCGCGAGGAATTCATCATTCTTGTCTACCTTCTCCACCACGTCGGTCACGTAGAGCAGCACATCAGCATCCTGCAGTGCCGAGAGCGAGAAGGTGAGCATCTGTTCCTGCAACTTGTAGTTGGGACGCAGCACGCCGGGTGTATCGGAATAGACCACCTGGTACTCCGGTTTGTTGACGATGCCGATGATCCTGTGGCGCGTTGTTTGTGCCTTGGCGGTGATGATCGAGATTTTCTCCCCCACCAGCCGGTTCATCAGTGTAGATTTTCCCACATTGGGATTTCCAACGATGTTGACAAAGCCGGAACGATGCTTCTTCTGTTCCATTAATCCTGTTTAACTGTTTCCTTGTTTCCGTCGTATCCCCATTTCAGGTAGACACTTCCCCATGAAAAACCGGCACCGAAGGCGGTGAGGATGAGGTTGTCACCCTTACGGAGTTTAGATTCCCACTCCCATAGACAAAGTGGTATCGTACCTGCACTGGTATTGCCATACCGTTCAATGTTGACCATCACCTTGTCGGGCGACAAACCGGTTCTTTCCACGGTGGCGTCTATGATCCGAAGGTTGGCCTGGTGCGGCACCAGCCAGTCTACATCATTGGCTGTAAGGTTGTTTCGTTTCATGATGTTTTCAGAAACCTCTGCCATTCGTGACACGGCGTACTTGAAAACCACCTTGCCATCCTGGTAGACCGTATGTTCATTATTGTCTACCGTCTCATGACTGGCTGGGTGCTTGCTTCCGCCTGCCTTCATGTGCAAAGGCTTGTAGCCCACGCCGTCAGAATGCAACTCAGCATCGATGATTCCAACCTCTTCCTCTGTCGGTTCAATCAGTACAGCTCCCGCTGCATCACCGAAGAGTGGACAGGTGGTACGGTCGTTGTAGTTGGTAATACCCGACATCTTGTCGCCTGCCAACAGGATAATCTTCTTATACTTACCTGTTTTGATCAGACCGTTGCAAATCTCCAATCCATAAACAAAACCGGAGCAGGCAACCTCCATGTCAAAACAAAAGGCGTTTTTTATGTTGTTGTTTTCAGCTACGATTGATGCTGCTGAAGGAAAAAAGTGATCGGGTGTGGAAGTGGCAAAGATGACCGCATCAATCTCATCGGGTGCGATGCCTGTTTTGGCTAGCAGATCTGCCACAGCTTTTGTGCCAAGAACCGAAATACCCATCTCTTCTCCTTTGAGGATACGCCTCTCCTTGATTCCAACACGCGTCATGATCCACTCATCGGTGGTATCGACCATTGTTGAAAGTTCCTCGTTGGTGAGTATGTAATCCGGCAGACTGGCCGCGATACCGGTGATTACTGCATTTAGTTGTCTCATCATCGTTCAAATAAAAGTTGACTGAATAAAAAACCCTGAAAACGATCAGATTGTTTCAGGGTTTTTTCATGTATCGCCAAGAGTTACTTATGCTGTCACCTCTTTTTCAATTGCCAGCTTACCTCTGTAGTAACCACATTCACCACATACGGTGTGGTAGATGTGCCATGCACCACAGTTGGGACATATAGCCATGGTAGGCAATTTTGCATGATCGTGTGCCCTTCTTTTACCTTGTCTTGCAGAAGACTGTCTTCTTTTAGGATGTGCCATTTTATTATTTACTTTTTACTATTTATATCAATCAATTGTCTTCAAAACTGAGCCCTTTCAAGGCATCCCATCGCGGATCGCCCGATTGTGGATCCTCTTCGCCTGCCAGCTCTTCGTCATCGGCGAGTTCATCATCCGCATCCTCTTCATCTGTGCTTACAGCCCTGTGCTTGCGCAGTTTTGATGAAACGGCTCGATTGCACTCACCCGCAGGATGAACATGCTTTATGGGGATACACAGAGCAATAAACTCATAGAGAAACCATGCGATGTTTATTTCTCCCTCCTCTTCGGGGATGACCACAATCTCATCGCTCTCTTCCGCATACTCCTTACCGAACTTCACAATCAGTCGGTTTCTTGTATCCACCTCCTGGTTCATGTCGTCGAGGCAACGTGTGCAAGGCACCTGCACCACTCCCTTCAGTTCGAATTCAAACTCAAAGGTTGATGAGGTCCGCTTCACGGTCACCTTCACCTTCACATTTCCTTTCCTTACTTCGTCGCCATCAATGTCTTCGAAGAATTTCCTGTCCAGATCATACGCAAAGGTATGGGTTCCGAAAGAAAGGTTTTTCAGGGAAATATTGTACAAACTAAACTTTGCCACGGTTTTTCCTCAAAATAAAGCGGTGCAAAGATAGTAATTATTTCTTTACACCGCCTGTTTTTGTCATATTAATTTATCAACGGACCACAGCCTCCCGTACAATACGCTGCATTTCATCATAGTGCTCTTCGAGGCTCTGCAACAGTTTAAACTGCGCTTTGGTGCGTACCAGATTGTGTTCGGGATAGGCAATCTTGTAATAAGTATCACCGTCCAGATAGTCGGAGAAGAAACGGACAGCCTGCATGTAGGTGAGCAGCTTCGCTCCGTAGGCCAGATGTTCAATTTCCACTTCTGTCAGGAAGGAGGCGGCTTTCTGCAGATAACCACGAGCATACCCTTCAAAAATGGCCAGGTTCAGTGACACGTTGTTCAAATTCTGGTCATCTTCTGCACCGTTGTTTGCACCGGTACGGATGAAATCACCAAAGTCAGATAGCACATACCCCGGCATCACTGTATCAAGGTCCACCACGCAGAGCACCTTGTCCTGTTGGTCGAAGAGGATGTTGTTTACCTTGGTATCGCAATGGTTGGTTCTCTTGGCAGGTCGGCCAGCATCTGCTGGAACTCACCAAATGCCTGTCCGGCGCGATAGGCCAGTTCCGGGTTGATCTCATCATAACTTTTACTCTCTGCAATGAAGAGCATCATGCGCCAGTAGTCGCCGTTGTTGTCACGGTGAAAGAGCGCTCCTTCCTGCGTGGGAACAAGCGTCAGCACCCTGCGTTCGACATCAGGGAGGCCTTTCTCTTCCAGTTTTTATCGGATGTGTCCTGTTACCCTGGAAATATTCTGTTGCAGTTGCTCCACGTTCCGGAAGATATGATGATTGATGCGTTGCAACACATACTCACCTTCACCGGCAACTACCTTGTAGGAATCATTGATATGCCCTTTTCCCAGAGGGGTAATCACCGTCTGGTTCCTCTCACCCAGGAATGAGGTCACGATCTCATTCAGTTTGTTTATCTCTTCCATTGTATCTGTTTTGGTTATTTTAATCAAGTGACTACTCGAGCTCCAGCGATCCAAAAAACTGAGGAGCATGAAAATCGGGAT
>JAAZLV010000346.1 GCA_012799155.1 Bacteroidales bacterium
CCCGACGCCAACGGCAGCAAGGGACACCTGCAGACCCCCGCCCAGACACCCTGGCGCACGGTCATCGTCAGCGACGATGCCCGCGACATCCTCGCCTCGCGCATCACGCTCAACCTGAATGAACCCTCCAAGATAGAGGATACCTCCTGGATCAAGCCCACAAAGTACGTAGGTGTCTGGTGGGAGATGATCACCGGCAAGAGCGACTGGTCCTATACCGCCGACCTGCCGTCGGTGCAGATAGGCATCACCGACTATACCAAGGTGAAGCCCCACGGTCGCCATGGCGCCACCACTGCCAACGTGAAGCGCTACATCGACTTCGCTGCGGAACATGGCTTCGATGCCGTGCTGGTAGAGGGGTGGAACATCGGTTGGGAAGACTGGTTCGGTAACTCGAAAGATTTCGTCTTCGACTTCCAGACCCCCTATCCCGACTTCGACATCGACGAAGTGCACCGCTATGCGAAGAGCAAGGGAGTGAAGATGATGATGCACCATGAGACCTCCTCCTCCATCCGCAACTACGAGCGGCACCTCGACAAGGCCTACGAGCTGATGAACCGCTACGATTACCCTTCAGTGAAGAGCGGCTATGTGGGCGACATCATCCCGCGCGGTGAGAACCACTACAGCCAGTGGATCAACAATCACTACCAGTACGCCATCGAGAAAGCGGCAGACTACAAGATCATGGTCAACGCCCATGAGGCGGTGCGCCCCACCGGCATCAGCCGCACCTGGCCCAACCTCATCGGCAATGAATCGGCACGTGGCACCGAGTACCAGGCGTTCGGCGGCAGCAAGCCCAACCATGTCACCATTCTCCCCTTCACGCGACTCATCGGCGGGCCTATGGACTACACCCCCGGCATCTTTGAGATGGACATCTCCAAGCTCAATCCCAACAACGACTCGCATGTCAACGCCACCATCGCCAACCAGCTGGCACTCTACGTCACCATGAGCAGTCCCCTGCAGATGGCGGCCGACCTGCCGGAGCACTACGAGCAGTACCCCGACGCATTCCAGTTCATCAAGGATGTAGCCCTCGATTGGGATGAGAGCCATTACCTGGAGGCAGAGCCCGGCGCCTATGTCACCGTTGCCCGCAAGGCAAAAGGCAGCGACAACTGGTACGTGGGCAACACCGCCGGCAACGAACCCTTCACCTCCAAGATCAGTTTCGATTTCCTGGAGAAGGGTAGGGATTATATCGCCACCATCTATGCCGACGCGCCTGATGCCCATTACAAGAGCAACCCGCAGGCCTACGCCATCCGCAAGGTGAGGGTGAACAGCAAGTCCAAGCTGACGCAGCGCTCCGCCCCCGGCGGTGGCTATGCGATCTCCATCGTGCCGGTGACCGACAAGACTCAGACAAAAGGGTTGAAGAAACTATAACAGGGAAGTCAGCTCCCTCTCGCGCCATTGCATGGGGCTGCATTTCATCTCCTGGGTGAAAGCCCTGCAAAAGACCGGGGGGGAGCTGAATCCTGTCATCGCAGCAATGGCTGTAATGGACAGGTCAGGACGTGAGAGCAGCAGCTGCTTGCTCTCTTCAATGCGATAACGCATCACGAAGTGATAAAAGCTCTCGCCATACCCCTCGTTGAAGAGCCGTGAGAGGTAGCTGCGGTTCAGCGGGAGTATCTCCATGGCGTCTGTCAGCTTGAAATCTTTGCGCAGGTAAGGTTTCTCGCTCTCCATCCATTGCTCCAGCTTCATCTTATATTCCGGCAGCTTGATGGTGAAGAGAGATGTTTTGACAGGTTCATCCAGAGGAGTCAAAGTCAGCTCCGTCTCCGTCTCCATTTCGTTCTCGCAATCGCCGCTGTGAGATACCTTGTCCTGCCCAATAATCTCCCATATCTCAGCCTTCTCTTCGTTCATGCTTGCCTTGAAATAACCCTCCGGATAGGGGTTCTCCTGAAGATAGACGCGATAGAACCCATAAATGAAGAAGAGGAGGAAAATGATGTTATGCACCAGTACGGTGCGGGGATTGTTGCTGAAGACAATCACCAGACAGGAAAAGGTGATCATGAAATTGGCGAAGATGTAGTCAACCAGCCATTGCACGTTGATATGCTCCAATGAAGCATAGTTGTTTTCG
>JAAZLV010000006.1 GCA_012799155.1 Bacteroidales bacterium
TCTTTGTATCTTCTTATGAACATTTGCAGATGGTAACGATATTAGGCATAGAATCTTCCTGCGACGACACCTCGGCAGCGGTGATCCGCGATGGGGTGATCTGCTCGAACGTGATCGCCGGACAGGCAGTGCACGAGCGCTATGGAGGCGTGGTGCCCGAGCTGGCATCGCGCGCACACCAGCAGAACATCATCCCGGTGGTACACGACGCCCTGCAGCAGGCGGGAATTGCCAAAGAAGAGGTGACAGCTGTGGCATTTACCCGCGGACCTGGATTGTTAGGCTCACTGCTGGTGGGTACTTCTTTTGCAAAAGGGTTCTCCTCCGCACTCGATATTCCGATGATTGAGGTGAACCACTTGCAGGCGCACGTGCTGGCACACTTCATCAAGGAGGATGAAGACGATGCTGACCAGCCCTCCTTTCCTTTTCTCTGCCTGCTCGTCTCAGGTGGCAACTCACAAATCATCCTGGTGAAATCGCACAGCGAGATGGAGATCATCGGACAGACTATCGACGATGCCGCCGGCGAAGCGTTCGACAAGTGCGCCAAGGTGATGGGACTGGGCTACCCCGGGGGACCGGTGGTCGATCGCCTGGCGAAGGAGGGCGATCCGAAACGGTTCACCTTCAGCAAGCCCAACATTGCCGGCTACGATTACAGCTTCAGCGGATTGAAAACCTCCTTCCTCTATTTCCTGCGGGATGAGCTGAAGAGGAACGCTGATTTCATCGAACAAAACAAGAACGACCTTTGTGCCTCGCTCCAGCAGACTATCATCGACATCCTGATGAACAAGGTCTACCATGCCGCGAAAGATTTACATATCAAAGAGGTGGCAGTGGCAGGAGGTGTCTCCGCCAACTCGGGACTGAGAAGCGCTTTCGAAGCATACGGCAAGCGTTATGGTTGGAAGATTCATATTCCCAAATTTGCCTTTACAACCGACAACGCCGCCATGGTCGCCATCACGGGTTACTACAAGTATCTCCGCGGCGAGTTCTGCGGACCGGAGGTGTCACCCTATGCGAGAGTCTCCATTTGATATCAGCAAACAAACAATTATCCAGATAGTATGACTGAAAAAGAAAACAATGTCGTTGAGGAAAACAAAAAGAGCCTCAATTTTATCGAAGCGATGGTAGAGAAAGACCTGGCAGCAGGGCGTAACGACGGACGTGTGCAAACCCGTTTCCCGCCCGAACCGAACGGCTACCTACACATCGGTCACGCCAAGGCCATCTGCATCGATTTCGGCATTGCACAAAAATATGGAGGCATCTGCAACCTCCGCTTCGATGATACCAACCCGGTGAAGGAGGATGTGGAGTATGTCGATTCCATCATGGAAGACATCCAGTGGCTGGGCTACAAGTGGGGCAACGTCTACTATGCCTCCGATTATTTCCAGCAACTGTGGGACTTTGCCGTGAAGCTGATCCGTGAGGGTAAGGCCTACGTCGACGAGCAGTCGGCCGAAGAGATAGCCCGTCAGAAGGGAACACCCACACAGGCCGGCACCCACAGTCCCTATCGTGACCGTCCGGTGGAAGAGTCACTTGCCCTCTTTGAGCAGATGAACAGCGGCGAGATCCCCGAGGGAAAGATGGTGTTGCGTGCCAAGATCGATATGGCCGCCTCCAACATGCACTTCCGTGACCCGATTATCTATCGTGTGATCCACATCCCGCACCACCGTACCGGTACCACCTGGAAAGCCTACCCGATGTATGACTTCGCCCACGGGCAATCGGACTACTTCGAAGGGGTGACCCACTCACTCTGTACGCTTGAGTTCGAGGTGCACCGACCACTCTATGACTGGTTCATCGACCAGTTGGCCGACAGCGACTACCGCCCCCGCCAGACCGAGTTCAACCGCCTCAACCTCACCTACACCGTGATGAGCAAGCGCAAGCTCCTCCAGCTGGTGCAGGAGAAGCTTGTCTCAGGATGGGATGATCCCCGCATGCCCACCCTCACCGGAATGCGCCGTCGCGGTTTCACGCCTGAGGGAATCCACAATTTCATTGACAAGATAGGTTATACCAAGTATGACGGCATGAACGATATCTCCCTTCTGGAACACGCCGTACGCGAGGATCTCAACAAACGGGTGATGCGTGTATCAGGTGTGATCGACCCGGTGAAGCTGGTGCTTACCAACTACCCTGAGACCCAGACGGAGGAGATGGAGGCAATCAACAATCCCGAAGATGAGTCGATGGGCACACGAAAAGTGATGTTCACCCGCGAGCTCTGGATTGAACGGGACGACTTCATGGAGGAGGCGCCGAAGAAATATTTCCGCCTCACACCGGGTAACGAGGTGCGCCTTAAGAATGCCTACATCGTGAAGTGTACCGGCTGCAGCAAAGATGAGCAGGGCAACGTCACCGAGGTGTACGCCGAGTATGATCCACAAACAAAAAGCGGCATGCCGGAAGCTAACCGCCGTGTGAAGGGTACCATTCACTGGGTGTCCGTTCCACACAGCCTCGATGCCGAAGTGAGGCTCTATGACCGTCTCTTCATGGTGGAAGATCCTTCGGCCGAGAAAGAAAAGGATTTCCGTGAACTGATGAACCCCGAATCACTGATAGTCAAAAGAGGCTGCAAGGTAGAGGAATACCTCAAAGAGGCGAAACCGCTCGACAGCTTCCAGTTCCAGCGCATAGGCTATTTCAATGTCGACAATGATTCTACCGACGGCAACCTGGTGTTCAACCGCACCGTGGCGCTCAAAGACTCTTGGAAGAAACAGAACGGCTAACGCCAGCAATAAACCGTAGATAAAGCATGGAAGAGTACGATATCGATATCACCCCTCTGATTGAGAAGTACGAGCAGATGCGCGCACTCGGGAGGAACATCTACTTCGATGCCGATGAGTTCGCCATCCTGGCAGAGTTCTATAATGCCGAGGGTGACAATGAAAAGGCAGAGCATCTGATTCGGGAAGGACTGTCGATACACCCCGACAGTCCCGTGCTGATGCTGCTGCGAGCCAAGACCCTGGTTTCTGAGGAGCTTTATGAAGAGGCGCTCGACTACCTGCGGTTGATTTCAGATGAGGGTGGAGTAGAATATGCCCTGCTCCGCATCGAATCACTGCTGCACCTGGACCGGATCGACGAAGCGGATGAGCAGATGTTGGAAACACTGGGCGAGGAATTGATGGCCGAAGAGCATAACTACTTCATCACCGAGTTGGCATACCTCTACAACGATGTGGATCTGTACGACTTTGCAATTTACTTCCTGGAAGAAAGCCTGAAGTTCGATGATTCCAATGTCGATGCCATCGTTGAACTGGCATACGCCTACGAGATGAACGGGGAGCTGGAGAAGGCCATCTTGCAGACCAACCACCTGCTTGACATCGATCCCTACTCCTACGACGCATGGTCCAATATCGGCAAGCTCTACTCCATGAACGGCCAGTACGACAAGGCGATCGATGCGTTCGACTTTGCACTCACCATCGTTGAAGATGACCTGCCGGTGTTGAAGATGAAAGCACTGTCGCTCTACCTGAACGACAACACGCCCGAGGCGATAGCCATCTTTCAGCATTGTCTGCAAAAGGCTCCCGACGACGAATCACTCTATGACTCCCTGTTTGAAGCCTATGAGGTGATGGAGCAATATGATGAGATGCTGAAGTTGATCGACTTGAAGGAATCTATCTTCGGAACCAAAGGAATTCTCGCCAAACGGGCTTTCGTACATCTCA
>JAAZLV010000347.1 GCA_012799155.1 Bacteroidales bacterium
ATTGCAAACGACGAGCATACAAACTTTGATGAGATTCTCCTTCTGAAGGTCCGAAGCCACTTTTTCCTGTTGCAGTAGCCCACGCGTTCCTATCGCCAGCGCTGAGATTATCCGGGTTGTTAAAGTAGCCGGAGGGATAAACCAACTCGCCGCTATTTCTGTCCACCGCTCTGTAATAACCGTAAAAACCATCGTTGCCCTTACCATAAGTAAAGTTCATCATATACCAATCTTCGCGATATCGCATATAATCGTTCGCGTTGAAATAGTCACGATAGGCCGATTTGTTGTTTACAGCCCAATTGGTACTTACATTGATGACAGGTTTACCACTCTTACCCTTCTTGGTGGAGATGATAATAACACCTGCAGCTGCCTTGGCACCATAAATTGCTGCTGAGGAGGCATCTTTAAGTACATCGATCTGGCCGATGTCATCGGGATTGATTTCAGAAAGCTCTCCATAGAATGCCATGCCGTCAAGTACGATCAGCGGGCTTGCACTTGTCCCCAGCGAGTTTTGACCACGCAGCAGAATTGAGGCATTGGTACCCTTCGCGGATGCATCGTAGCCAATTTGAAGGCCAGGTGTACCACGCAGGATGTCTTGCACAGATGAAGGGTTTTGATCGGCTATCTTGTCCGGGTTGATTTGTATGACCGATCCGGTAAGGTCTTTCTTGCGCATGGTACCATACCCTACCACAACCACCTCATCCAGGGTTTTAGTGTCTTCCAGTAAGATGATTGATAATGGTTGTCCTGTAACGGTTACTTCCTGGCTGATGTAACCAATGTAACTGATTTGTAGAATAGCTCCTTGCGACACGCTCAAGGAGAAGTTACCGTCTATATCAGTTATCGTCCCATTTGAAGTTCCTTTTTCCAGGATACTTGCACCAATAACAGACTCACCAAAAGCGTCAACCACGTTTCCGGTAACTCTGGTTTGTGCGTAAGTCATCATACAACATGTGCTGATGATCATACTCATGATAAATGTTTTTAATTTCTGCATAGATTTTTTTGTGTTTTATTGCCGATTCTGAGTTGGCAAAATGAGTTAAATAGGCTGAACAAATTTTACAATATTAACAATATGTAAGAGAAGGTTTTTTTACATGTCGTTTAATTTTTTTATGTTAGTTTCAATTGGCATGGTAGACTTGGGCCTGATTTGAATTACACACACTCTGTCTTTTGAATCTATTAACCTGCCAGGAATATACTGATGTTGAATCACAGGAAGCAATATGGTGCAAGTTGAATGTTTCACAATAACATATAGTGCATTGTTGCATCAGGTTGATGTCTCGTAAATTAATGGTTGAAAACAGATGTTATAACAATATTGTATAATAGAATTCTTGCTGGTTCAAAAATAAGGTTAAATTTATTCTCGATAGTCAAATTATCATTAATAATGGTTGAAAAATAGACATTATTGTGAATCTCACTTCGATTTAATAGTTTGAAGGCAAAATGGATAAGAATTGGTCAATTGAAAACCATTGGCATGCAAGCATCAGTCGATGCATGCATGCCAATGGTTAAAAAGTAATTAACAGAAAATTATCTGTCAGCAGGGCTAATCACAAAGCCATACGCATACTGATCTGCCAAAAGTCGGTATTGCTCATGGGGAAGCCTGCCCCAGCTGTCTTCACCTCCCAGACCACGCTGGTTGAGATCGACATGCAGGATCACCTCGTTGCGGGGATTGATGTCGTTGAGGTGTTGCTGTTTCTTGGTGAATCCGGGATCGAAATCTTCAGTGAGGTAGTGCAGGGCACTGACCCCCAGTGGTTGCAAGCCTTCAATCCGGATTCCTTCACCTTCTTCGTTGGTGAGGGTGAGCCAGCGCACATCAGTTTTGTACCCATTCTCCTGGGGGCGGACGTAGGGAACATACTGGTCTGTCACACTGCTGCTGTAACTGCCAATAAGCGCTGCACTCTTGCGGTCAGAATAGTTTTCCCAGGGACCGCGACCATACCAGCTGAACAGGTCATAATCCTTTTGCAGGCGCATCTGCATTCCAAAGCGTGGCATCTCCGGCAGTTTTTCCCTGCCTGCTTCCCAGCTGGCCGCAACACGAAGCTTGCCACCGGGTGAGGCGGTATAGGTCATGGTGTAGTTCGACGACACATCGTGAAGTCGATAGGTGGTAGTGATAGTAAGCACCTTGTCTATCTCTTTCACATCGACGGCAATCACCTCCTTGTTGTTTCCGGCATTGCGCCAAACCGAAGAAAGGAGCTGCATGCGGTTGCCGAAATCATTGTCGGTGGGGGCACGCCAGAAGTGGGGCTGTGGAGCTCCCCGCAGCAGTGTGTTCCCTTTGTGTTGATATGCAACCAGTTCACCGCTGTTCTCGCGAAAACGGATGGTGACATCACCGCTGTTGTATGTGATCATGCCTCTCTCCCTACTGATTTCAGCAGTGACCTCCCCTTGGTTTTCATCAAGAGCGGTAAACCATTTCTGTTCGCCAATTGCAAACTGTTCACGAGCAATCTCGTGCCCGGTGGAGAGCATCGGTTCCGGGGTGCGGATTGTGGCAAAAAGATTAAGGAAATATTCTACCCCCTCTTCGCTTGTCAAATCGGGTAGGGGGATCGTGATATCTTTCGACTTTCCGGCGGGAAGATCTATCTTCAGGATTCCTTCTGCAGCCTGCTCCCCATTACGGATCAGCTCCCAGCGGAAATCATACCGGTTGAGGTTGTGGTAGAGGAAGCGGTTGGTGATTGTAATGATTCCCTTTTCGACCTCCTTATTCTTGAACAGGATGTCCTGATAGACCTTTTTCACCTCATAGAGTCCGGGATGTGGCTCCCGTGCCGGGCTTACAACACCGTTGATACAGAAATTCTCATCATGCGTGTAGTGTGCAGCGCCAAAGTCGCCACCATAAGCCCAGTAGAAACGACCGTTCTCATCGCGGGTAGCCAGACCCTGGTCTACCCAGTCCCAGATAAAGCCGCCCTGCATGTGGGGTGCAGTATCGAACAACTCAAAATATTCAGGGAAATTACCCAGGCTGTTACCCATGGCATGGGCAAATTCGCACATGATAAAGGGACGGGTAACATCGGTGCGCGATGCATATTCCCTGATGGAGCCAAATCCGGCATACATAGGTGCCACGATGTCAGTATTCTGGTTCTGTCCTGCCTGTTCGAACAGTACCGGACGTGAGGGATCCTGCTCTTTCAGCCAATCATACATCTCATAAAAGATTGGTCCGTTGCCGCACTCATTCCCCATACTCCACATGATTACCGAAGGGTGGTTCTTATCCCGTTCGTACATGCGGATGATTCTGTCACGGTGTGCATCAGCCCATTCGGGGAGATAGGCGGGATGCTTGCTCTTGTCAAACCCTCCCTGCCATTCTGCTCCCATGCCGTGTGTCTCGATGTTTGCTTCGTCGCATACCAACAACCCATATTCGTCGCAGAGCTGATACCACAAGGGGCTGTGTGGATAGTGACTCATCCGCACGGCGTTGATGTTGAACTGTTTCATCAGTTGAATGTCCTTGAGCATGGTCTCGCGATCCACCGTGTGCCCATTGTATTGATGATGTTCATGCAAGTTCACACCTCTTACCATGAGCGGCTTGCCGTTCAGAAGCAGTTG
>JAAZLV010000348.1 GCA_012799155.1 Bacteroidales bacterium
TCAACGTTGCTGCAGGATCTGAAGTATGAACAGCGCAGCTCACCCTACGACCGTGGTGCGGAGTGGTATTGATCTTATTTATCGCCCCAGAGCTTTTTCATCCATTCCTGCATCTTGACCTCTGAAGGATTGGTCTGCGGCTCCCAGAAATGATTTTTATTCAGCTCCCTTGGCAGATACTCCTGCTGAACGAAATTATCCTTGTAATCGTGCGCATATTTGTACTCTTTCCCGTAATCCAGCTCCTTCATCAGCGATGTGGGGGCATTGCGCAAGTGTAACGGTACCGGCAGGTTACCTGTCTGCTCCACTGTTGCCATTGCCTTGTCGATGGCCAGGTAGGCTGAATTACTCTTGGGCGAGGTTGCCAGGTAGAGCGTGGTTTCCGCCAGCACGATTCGCCCTTCGGGCCAACCGATCTTCTGCAGCGTCTCGAAACAGGCATTGGCCAGCAACAGGGCATTGGGATTTGCCAGACCAATATCCTCGGCGGCTGAGATAACAAGCCGCCGGGCAATAAACTTGGGATCCTCACCACCAGCCACCATTCTTGCCAGCCAGTAGATCGCCGCATCGGGATCACTGCCCCGTACCGATTTGATAAAGGCAGAGATAATGTCGTAGTGCATCTCTCCTCCCTTGTCATAGGCAGCCGGGTTCTCCTGAAGCCGTTCCGTCACGAGCTTGTCAGTGATCACCACCTCCTCGCCACTGTGGTCAGCATCGTCGTCGGAAGATATTGTCAGATCAAGTATGTTGAGTAGCTTGCGGGCATCTCCACCGGAGAAGCGGAACAGCGCATCGCTCTCCTTAACGGTGATCTTCCGATCCTTCAGGATCAGGTCCTCGGTGAGTGCCCGTTGCAACAGCACCTCCAGATCCTGCTTCTCGAGCGATTTCAGGACGTAGACCTGGCATCGTGACAGGAGAGGACGGATCACCTCGAAGGAGGGGTTCTCGGTGGTGGCACCAATCAGGGTCACAGTGCCAGTCTCCACCGCATGGAGCAACGAGTCCTGTTGCGACTTGCTGAAGCGGTGTATCTCATCAATGAAGAGTATCGGGGCAGCACTGTCGAAGAAACGGGCATTCTTCGCCTTTTCGATCACCTCACGTACATCTTTTACCCCCGAGTTGATGGCACTCAGCTTGTAAAAGGGCGCCTTCAGTGTATTCGATATGATATTGGCCAGGGTGGTCTTTCCCACACCGGGAGGTCCCCAAAAGATAATGGAGGGAATCCTCCCTGAGTCGATCATGCGACGCAATACAGCACCCTTGCCCACCAGGTGCTTCTGGCCGATAAATTGATCGAGATTCTGCGGCCGAAGCCGTTCAGCAAGAGGTGCACTCATAATTGTAGATTTTCCTGTTACACAAAGATAGGGAAATTATATACACAATAAAATTGTATATTTGTACCCATAAAGTCAAAAAGTAGAGTATGCAAATTGCCCCAATCCTGTCGCTCTTCGGCAATATGGAACCACTTGACCTAGTCCAGCTGAACTTTAACCAGGAGAGCGTCGACCTGATGAATATTGCCATCGCCTTTATCATGTTTGGTGTCGCGCTTGGCATCAAACCTGAACATTTCAGAGTTGTCGTGATGCGTCCCAAACCGGTCTTGTTGGGAGTCGTTTCTCAATATCTTTTGTTGCCGGCACTCACCTACCTGCTTGTGTTGGTGGTGCGTCCCAGCAATTCGGTAGCTCTTGGTATGATCCTAGTGGCTGCCTGCCCTGGTGGAAATGTTTCCAATCTGATCTCTGCCATCTCAAAATCAAACATTACGCTCTCGGTGAGCCTCACCGGCATCACCACCATACTTAGCCTTGTTATGACACCATTAAACTTCGCATTCTGGGGCGGCCTCTATGCGAAACACTCACCCCTGCTGGTACCCATCACCATCGAACCGGTAGAGATGTTCCGCACCGTGTTCCTGATCCTGGGCATTCCGGTGATCCTGGGGATGACAGTGGGGATGAAGTTCCCCAAATTCGTGAGAAAAGTGGAGAAGAGTGTACAGGCTGCATCCATCATTTTCTTTATCGGTTTCATCGCAGCTGCACTGGCGGGCAATTTCAGCATCTTCCTCCGTTACATCCATCTCACTTTCCTGTTGGTACTTATCCACAACGGCATTGCATTCCTATCCGGTTATGCACTACCACGTATATTGGGTGTGAACGAGCTGAACAGTAGAACCATCTCAATCGAAACCGGTATTCAAAACTCGGGACTCGGTCTGGCACTCATCTTCAACCCACGCATCTTCCCGCCAGAGCTGAACCTGGGCGGTATGGCGTTCATCGCCGCCTGGTGGGGCATCTGGCACATCGTTGCAGGACTGCTCCTGGCATTCTACTGGCGAAAACGTCCCGCAAAAACAGGAATCATCTAAACCATTGCATCATGTTATATCGTTACGACTTCCGCTACTCGATTGCCAAGTTTTACTTCAACAACGCCCTTCGCCTCAACTTCAGCAAGATTGTTTTCACCGGCAGAAGTGAGCATGTATCGAAGCAGCGGCCCGTGATCTTCGCCCCCAACCACCGAAATGCTTTGCTCGACGCCTTGCTGGTTGTCATGGCCACTTATCACAGAAAACAGGTGGTCTTCCTGGCGCGTGCCGATATCTTCAAACAGAAGCTGATTGCATGGGTACTGAGAGGAATGCGAATCATGCCAGTCTTCCGGATGCGTGATGGAAAGGATAACCTAGACAGAAACAACGAAATTTTTAACAACGCGGCACGCATCCTAAAGCAAAACAATCAACTCGCCCTCTTCCCAGAAGGGGTACACAATCCTAAACAGTCGCTACTTCCCATACGTAAAGCGGTACCACGCATCGTCCTTCCTACCGAGGCTTCAACAGGTTTTACACTTAACAGCCAAATCGTGCCTGTATCGATTTACTATCGCGATATTTTCGCCTTCCTGTCTGATGTTTACATCACCTTTGGTACCCCGATCGAGGTGAATCAATACAGGGATCTCTACAATGAGAACCCTGTATTGGCAGTGAATGCACTGCGACAAGAACTTGAAGAGAGTCTCAAAAAGATGGTGGTGAACATACAGAGTGAAGAGTACTATGATGATTATCGCCGTGCAATCGATTGGAATGGTGACCGGCTGTCAGAAGAGCTTTTCACCAGACAAAAGGATGGTTTCCTGCAGGCGTCGCTTCATATTGTGCGGGAACTGGACAGGCTGCAAGAAGAGGATCAGGTCACTTTTGAAAAGAAGATGGCCCAATTCCGTGAAGCTTATGAGTTGATGAATAAGGAGGGATTGCGATCAACCGATCGCCTATGGAAACCGAAAACAACAACCCTGTTGACTACCCGGATACTGGCACTGCTCATCTCAGTCCCGATAGCACTCATAGGCTTCCTTAACGGCATCTTCCCCATCCTGATACAGAAAAAACTGCAGTCACTGTTCAAGGACAAACAGTTTGTAGCATCAGCACGATATGCTTCAGGTCTGATCTTCGTACCACTATTCGACCTGTTGCAGACGCTTGCCGTATGGTTCATCACGGGCCAATGGTTGCCGACAATAGCCTATTTCCTGCTGATGCCTCTTACTTTCTTTTTTGCCCTCTACTGGCGTAAGTGGTGGAAGCAGTTGCAACGTGACAACATGGTGCACCGTTTTGCCACACAAGAGCCTGAGAAGTGGCAGCAACTGCTGGCACTCATCAGGCTCTGATTCACTCTCTTCCTATCTCACTGCAGGAAGATATGGCTACATTGTCAATGCTTCTCGAGCTGCTGCACGATTGCCTCCATGGCTGCGTGCAGTCCGTCAGCATTCTTCCCGCCGGCGGTGGCAAAATGGGGTTGTCCCCCGCCGCCACCCTGGATCAACTTCGCTGCCTCTCGTACCATGTTTCCGGCATGCATTCCTTCCGCTACCAGGTCGTCACTGA
>JAAZLV010000349.1 GCA_012799155.1 Bacteroidales bacterium
CAGGTAGCGGTAGGAGGTGCGAGTCACCAGCGTGCGGCCGTCCATCGTCTGTCCCCCCAGCGCCTCGGTTACCCATACAGGGTCGCCCGAGAAGAGCTCGTTGTAGTCTGGTGTACGCAGGAAGCGTACGATGCGAAGCTTGATGATCAGCTGGTCCACCATCTCCTGCGCCTCGTTCTCTGTGATCAGTCCCGCCTGCAGGTCCTTCTCGATGTAGATGTCGAGGAAGGTCGATGTGCGCCCGATCGACATTGCCGCACCATCCTGGTCCTTCACTGCCGCCAGGTATGCGAAGTAGAGGAACTGCACCGCCTCGCGGCTATTGCGTGCCGGCTGACTCACGTCGAAGCCGTAGCCCGCGCACATCTTCTCGAACGCCTTCAGTGCCTTGATCTGTTCGCTCACCTCCTCGCGGTTGCGGATGCTGTTCTCGGTGAACTCCTGAATGTCGAGCCGCAGCATGAAATCCTTGCGCTCCTCGATCAGTGCCGTGGTACCGTATAGCGGCACGCGGCGGTAGTCGCCGATGATGCGTCCGCGCCCGTAAGCGTCCGGCAGACCGGTGATTATACCCGACTTGCGTGCCGCCAGCATCTCGTCGTTGTATGCCGAGAAGACACCCTCGTTGTGCGTCTTGCGGTAGCGCGTGTAGATCTCCTTCGTCATCGGGTCCAGCTCAAAGCCGTAGGCGTTGAGAGCGTTCTCCACCATGCGGATGCCCCCCTTGGGGAAGATCCCCCTCTTGAGCGGCGCATCCGTCTGCAGACCCACAATCACCTCGTTCTCCCGGTCAATGTAACCCGGCCCGTAGGTGTCTATCTGCTGTGGCAGTTTCGTCTCCGCGTCGTAAACCCCCTTCGCCTGTTCCTCCTTGAACATCTCCGTGAGCCTGTTCCACACCTTCTGCGTGCGCTCCGTCGATGGCTGCAGGAAAGTATCGTCCCCCTCGTAAGGCGTATAGTTGTTCATGATGAAGTCCCTCACGTTGATCTCTTTCTTCCAAAGCTCCCCGCGGAACCCTTTCCATGCGTCTTGATTCTTTACCATAATTCTTTATGTTAGTACGTTAGTATGTTATTTCGTTATTATGTTTGTAAGTTCAATGTTCAAGGTTTGATGTTCTTGGATTGATTGTTGATTTGTTAGAGACCTCAGCTTGTTGTCGGGGCACCCGTTCGCTGCAACAAGCGCAACCTGACAAGCTGTTTGAGCGAAGCGAGTTCTTGTCAGGTAGCTTGTAAAGCCTAAAACGGGTCGACAAGAAGCAGCAGTTGAGAAAAAATCAACTTTCAGCAAGATACAACCAGCCGTACACCATCCCTACCAGCCCCATGCCGCCCACGATGTTGCCCAGTGTGGCAGGAATCAGGTTCTGCAGGATGAAGGCACCCCAGGTGATCTCCGCACCCGTATATATGGCTGCGGGGATGAAGAACATGTTGGCGATCGAGTGCTCGTAGCCCAGCGTCACGAAGAGCATCACCGGTATCCAGATCCCTATCGCCTTGCCCGCGATATCCTTTCCCGCGAAGCCCATCAGCATGCCGAGGCATACCAACCAGTTGGCACCGATACCCTTCACGAATACCGGCCAGAACGCCTGGTCCACCTTCGCCCCTGCAAGGTTGTGCAGGTAAGAGTGCCAGGGCTCCTTGTCCAGCATTCCCACGTGTGCGGAGAGCAGCCATGCCACCAGTTGTGCACCAATGAAGTTGAAAAGGTAGGATATCAGCAGCAGCGCAGCCACGCGGCGCAGTGTCAGCTCCTTCCGCAGTAGCGGGAAGCCGAAGCCGGCGCAGTCGCTCGTGAAGAGATCCGCACCGGTGACCGACACCATGATCAGTCCTATGGGGAACAGCGCCCCCGCCATGAACTTCACCAGCCCCGGGTTGGCTACCGCCACGCCCGGCATGCCACCTGCCACCATCACCGTCAGCAGACCGCCGAACGCGATAAAGGCCCCACCCAGCACCGCCATCAGGGCGAACTGCGGGAAAGGCCGCTTCTCTTTCTCAATGGCTGCCCGTCTGAATGCGTCGGCAGCCTCCGTAGGAGTCAAATAGTTCATGCTTGTAACAACCTAAAACAGAGCCGGGGGAATATCCTAAAACCAATCGATCCGAATCACTGATCCGGAACCTCCACCGTGATCTTGTTAAACAGGCTGCAAAGATACGAAACTCTCCCCAATTAAAGAAATATTTCCATAATAAATATCAGGAAATTTGATTCGTTGAAACGTTGGTAAGTAATTTTCACCCTCATCATGCAAACGAGCGTAATTTTCTTCAATTTTTGCCCTTGTATCAAGAACGAGAGTATCCTTTTATCACCACCAACCTTTGCATAAAAATTATGGAGTGTATCGCACAAAAAAACGCCCAGAACACTCCGGACGTTTCAAGTTCATTCTGTCAGCAGTACTTGGTTCCCTCAATCTCCTTACGGGAAGGTTGAGCTCCTTTTTATTTCAACCTGCATCCGCATCAGCAAGAAAAACTTCGGATACGAGAACAACGTGAAATCGGTTCCCCTTTACGCCGTATATTGTATTTGATTCGATGATTTGTTGATTAGCGGATTAGCTGACAACCGCCCTATTTCGTCCTGACCACCTCTATCCAGACCGGATTCCCATGAAGATCCTTGAAAGACATCTCATCCGCTTTCAAGATCCTGCCGCTTATCATCGTGCCAATTACCACGCTCTCATTCTCCTTTGCCGGCGTCAGGGTAACGGTAGGATAGGCAAATTCATAACTGTAGGTCGTTTTTTTTGGATCTGCTGAACTACTCTCCCTGAAGGTAAAGGTACACTCTTCTCTTTCAAAGGCGATCACCAAAAAAGGCCCATAATTACTGGGCGATTCCCATTTCGTCAAATACAACCCGCTTTTCCCGTCCGAGAGGTCCGTCATCATGTTGTAAATTGGTCCCGATGCTCCCGGTAATTCATCCTCCTCACCTTCATCCACTACTGCACAACCGTTCATCAACAATCCCGCCGTCACCAGGATCAACATCCACCAGAAACCACTCTTTTTTTTCATAGTAAATCGTTTTTCGTTAACTGATATCCAATCCTTGAACCTTCTTTGATCTGCCACAAAGTTAAAAAATAATCCTGCCCATAACCCTAAACCGTCCGGTTTGTATTGAAATATTTACCCAGAGTCAATAAAATTTACCAAAAGCAGATTAGCAGGCTGGTTGATTTGAGGATTTGAGGATTTGAGGATTTACTAATTAGTAGATTTGTTGATTTGTTGATTTGTTGATTTGAGGATTCGTCGGTGACTGGCAGTTACAAATCCAGCACACTCACCTCTTCCAGCGAATGAGTGCCATATTTGTACTGATACAATGAGACCTGAAGCGTCTTCTTGTCGGCACCCAGGGGATCGATCACCACAAAGTGCATATTGATCGCATCCTGGTCGATCGATGCATTCTGGTCGCGTGTCTTCCTGTCTTCCCAGGAACCCGAGTTCACATACAGGCACTTCTCACCCTGCAGGTTGGTATGTGATTTCATCATCGGGATATGGGTATGCCCGAAGATCACCAGTCGCACCTTTGACTCTGAGTTCCGGAAGTATTGCACATCCGCCTGGTCATTGATGAACGCCGTCTTCAGGCTCCCCACGATGGAGCTGTCCACATGATTCACAATCGAGACGTTGTTGTATCGTTGGCGTGCATCCCAGTTCTCCTGTGTAAACAACCCGTTGTAGAGATCCATCTCGATGTTGCCGTCGGAGGCGTTGTTTCTTGGCAGTATATCATTGATCGCGTAGCTCTTCGTGAAGTTCCCGATATTTGTGGTGATGATCGGATCACTGAAGCTGTCATTCACATAGATCACCTCCTCCATCACCTTCTTCCAGAGGTTGTAGTAGACATACTTGCTGCGTTGCTCCGCATTGCCAGGATCGTGAAGGGTTACAAGCGGCACTTTTGTCGCGGCTTCCTGAGTAGTAGGATTCACAAACGAGTTGGCAGCGATGCGGGCAAAGAAATAGCCGGGAGGCATGATGGAGCCGGGGGCCTCACTCTCGTTGGCGCCGGGCGTGATGGCACAGAAGAAATCGTAGCGATGGCCATGCTCAATGGCAATCTGCGGAAAACCATCGGGAGAGTAGGTACCCACGGGATATCTCTCACCCGCATCACGCGCCTGGTTCACACCCGGCATTGCGATGTTGATCTGCTCCGGCAGGAAACCCATGTCATGGTTCCCGGGCAGGTAAGTCACCTTGATATGGCCATCCCTGATGATGCCGTTCAGCACATCAAACACATTCTTGTTGGCCTCTACAGATTTCCGCACGAAATCGGCCTGCGTACCGGATCCGTAGGTATCAATCCGGGTAGGGACATACCACTCATCCAGGATATCACCGCCCAACACCAGTTCTTTGATCGTTTCTGAGGCACGCACCTCTTTCAGGAACTGCTCCAGCCGATCCAGGTGCTTCACGTTCTCCGAGTAAACCAGATCGTTTCCCATATGCAAATCGCTGATCACAACAATCTTACTGCGTGCAGCGTCACTGCTCTCCGACTGGTCGTCGAACGGGTTTGTCACAATCGGATCATCATCCTTGTCGCACGACACCAGAAACAGAGCCACTGTCATCAGCAGAGGAAGTAAAAATTTCTTGTTCATCATCATAATAGTTGATCGTTAATTCAATACAAAACAATGAAAAGCAGACACTCTTCAAGATGTAAAGCTAACCCATATTGCAATTGGGGGTGTTCCATATATACAAAATGAGGGTTTCATATTCACAAAAAATAAAAATAAAAAATTACATTTGTGCAAGAAAAAACTCATGCAATCCATCTATATAGCCACC
>JAAZLV010000350.1 GCA_012799155.1 Bacteroidales bacterium
AAGATGTCACCAAGGATGTCACCTTCGACGTGATCTACGGTGGCGTGGTCAAGGGTCAGGATGGTGGTGAGACCGCAGGCTTCATTGCCAAAACAACCATCGATCGACTCGATTACAATGTGGCTTATGATCCCGATGGATTGGGCATTGGCAAGGAAGTGATGATCACTCTCTATCTCGAGTTCAAGAGTGCCGTACAATAAAGCAAGTCATTTGGAATGTTTGATCATCTTATGAAACATGAAAGTAGTAGATGACCGTTGAACAATAAAAAAGAGGCTGTCTCAAAATCGAGACAGCCTCTTTTTTATTTCGTTGTGAAGTAGCGTGTGATGACTCCCCCGGGAGAAAGCAGCTCTGTAAGCTCGCTGTAAGGGATTGTCACATCAATGACCCCCATGGAGTAGGGGGCAATTTCATACTGGTTATAAGCGTAATGTATGGCATTGTCGCTCAACCAGAAGTTGTTGTTGGGTACGATATCCTCAATGGTGAAGAATCCTTTCATCAGCAGTGAATCGGGCTCTGTCACTTCGTTGTCTTTCATCAGCTGCGCCACGATCTTCTCTGTAAGGGGGCGGTAATAACCCGGCAGGAAGAGATCTTCCTCCGAGAGGGTTGTGAGTCGATTCAGGTCGATGTTGGTGTAGGTGAGCCTGTGCGATCCGTGTGCTCCACCCTCGTAATCGCTGTATGAGACACTGTAGCTTACTAGTGAGTCGCTCACATGCAATAGTTCGTTCCGGATATCGAGCGTATACCAGTACCATACCGGTATCTCCCCACCCATCATTGCTTTCTCTTCGTAGAAACTGTTGGAGAGAGAGCGGTAACGTTCACGATAGGCATCGGTGTAGTGGGTAATTGCATCCTCAGGTGAAAGGGCGTCATATTGAATGTCACCAAAGAAGGTGCCGTTGAAGATCTGTTGCAGACGTTTCAAGGAGGCTTCGTCCCTGAACTGCTTCGGATAGGTGAAGGAGAGCGTCAGCTCCGCGTGGGGCAGGGTTGTATCATTCTCTGCCAGAAGGGGAATCTGTTTGTTCACCACCGTCGTTTCGAAGCGGATATCGTTGCAGGAACTAAAAAGCAGTAGAGCTGCCGCAGTAAGGATGAAGAAGAAGAACCGTTGTTTTTGCATTGTCGGCTGTTATTGAATGATCTGTTTGATTGCACCCAGCTCAGGGTAGAACAGTACACTGATAGGTTGTTTCATGTTTCCGAACATCCGTTTTGCAAGGACCTCCTTGGTACCGAATTGAACAAC
This sequence comes from Bacteroidales bacterium, assembly GCA_012799155.1. Taxonomy (GTDB): domain Bacteria; phylum Bacteroidota; class Bacteroidia; order Bacteroidales; family Dysgonomonadaceae; genus Proteiniphilum. Next base: position 1,268 of record JAAZLV010000350.1, read on the forward strand.
ATCAACCTCGTTTTCCAGGAGCTTCCGGTTGCGAAATTCAACGACCAGCGTTGCCTTACCGGGTACATTGTAAACAAGTCCGCTGCTCAACTTATCCTCCAGCTTTTTCAGCTCCCGTTCATTGAGTATCAGCTCCACACTGGGGGTCTTGTTTGTCAATGAGAAGTAAATAGGTTCACCTGCCAGGTTGTCGGCATCCACCGGACCCAGACGTTCCGAGAAGCGTGCCACAACACGGCGGTCGATATCCTCTGCATCTGGTATCACGCTGTAGTTCACCGAGAGGTACTCAACGGCTGTAGTGCCGGTGAAAAGACCCGTAAGCACCTTCTCCTGGAGATCGATCTGATCCATCACCACCTTGTAGGCGGTGCCATCGGGGGGCATGCTCTCCGCTTCGCCGGTGAGGATATCGGTACGGCTGCGACGCAAGTCAAGGATCTGACGTGCTACCAGTTCAGCCTGCTTGGCTGTGGACCCTGCGATCAGCGTTTCCTGTGAGAAATAACGACGTGGATTGAGATCGGGTGTCTCACTTTTGGGAAGTATAGTCTCGTTGTAATCCTGCAGCTCCCCCTCACTGTTTACAGCTACAATCACGCCATCTTCACGCAAGGTGAGGTAGGGTTCAAAACTCTTGTCCTTGAACTCAATCATGTATGATTGATCCTTGTCGGCAATCCCCTTATTCACGATAGAAAGATCTTCCAGCGTGTAGATCGTTCGGTTCTCGGTGATCGGGTCACTTATTCCAAGGTAGGGCTGTGCATATGTATAAAAATCGCCCCTCTGGAAGGTTGTTTTTTTTACAAGCAGGGTGATCTCAAATGAACTCTTTGGAAGGGTGTAAACCACACCATAGTCGTTTGCCTTGACAGCATTCACACGGATTGTTTTCTGTGCATGGAGGTTGCTGGTGGTTACCATCAGCATCACCATCAGCATCAGCCGAATTGTAATGTTTGCTCTTTTCATATGGTTTACTTGTTGGATTGTAAATTCAATCAATGTGCCGCCCTGAACTGCTCCAGAAAACGGAGGTCGTTCTCGGAGAACATGCGCAGGTCTTTCACCTGATACTTCAGGTTGGTGATACGTTCGATACCCATACCCAATGCATATCCGGTATATACTTTACTGTCGATGCCGCAGTTCTCCAGCACGTTGGGATCGACCATGCCGCAACCCAGTATCTCCACCCAACCTGTATGCTTGCAGAAGGGACATCCTTCTCCACCGCAGATGTTGCAGGAGATGTCCATCTCCGCACTGGGCTCGGTAAACGGGAAGTAGGAGGGGCGGAGCCTGATTTTTGTATCGGCACCGAACATCTCTCTGGCAAAAAAGAGGAGTGCCTGCTTCAGATCTGCAAACGATACATCCTTGTCAATGTAAAGCGCTTCCACCTGATGAAAGAAACAGTGAGCACGATAGGAGATCGCCTCATTGCGGTACACCCTTCCCGGGCAGATGATGCGGATGGGAGGTTCTGTCTGTTCCATCACCCTGGTCTGTACGGAGGAGGTGTGTGTACGTAACACCACCTGCGGGTCGTGCTGAATGAAGAAGGTGTCTTGCATGTCACGTGCCGGGTGGTCGTCGGCAAAGTTGAGCGATGAGAATACATGCCAGTCGTCCTCCACCTCCGGACCTTCGGCGATGGTGAAGCCCAGACGCTTGAAGATGTCACAAATCTCCTCACGCACAATCGAGAGCGGGTGGCGTGTGCCCAGCGCTACCGGATAGGCAGTTCGGGAGAGGTCATCACGGACATCTGTTGTACCGTTCTGTGCGAACATCTCTTTAAGCTGTTGCAACCGATCACCGGCAGCCTGCTTCAGTGCATTGATCTTCATGCCCACCTCTCTCTTCTGATCGGCTGGTATATTCCGGAACTCATCCATCAGGGAGGAGATGATTCCTTTTTTGCTCAGGTATTTGATGCGGATCGACTCCACCTCTTCGACGGTGGTCGCTTTCAGTTGCTCAATCTCGGTGAGCAGCGCTTCTATCTTTTCTTGCATGTTGTATCTTCACTTATGTTTCTGTAAACAGCACAAAATTACATTTTTTCCCGCGATTTGCCCCATATTTAAGGGAAAGATTTGTTGAGAGACCATGGAATGCAGCCGGTAAATTTGTACATTTGCCACGAAAGAGGTGAAATTGTCATGTTGGAAACCGTACAGAGATACATTGAGAAAAATGAGCTACTCCCAACGGGTTGCAAGGTCATCGTGGGGCTGAGCGGTGGTGCCGATTCAATGGTGTTGCTCGATCTGCTCACATTGCTGGGATATCATTGTGTGGCGGCACACTGCAACTTCCATTTGCGGGGCGATGAATCACAACGGGATGCCGATTTTGTGCGACGGTGGTGCAAGGATATCGACATACCATTTCGATCTGTCGATTTTGACACACATCAGTATGCCACCGACAGGAAGATCTCCATTGAAATGGCTGCACGTGAGTTGCGGTACAACTGGTTTGAGGTGATCCGCCAACAGGAGGATGCCGAAGCGATCGCGGTGGCACATCACAAGGACGACTCGGTGGAGACGCTCTTGCTCAATCTCATTCGTGGAACCGGCATCAGAGGGCTTACCGGCATCAGACCGAAGAATGGACGTGTGATAAGACCTCTGCTCTGCGTCTCACGTAGTGAGATTGAACAGTACCTGGATGAACGGGGCATACCTGCCATCTTTGACAGCAGCAACAACGACGACCGTTTTTTGCGCAACGCCATCAGGCTGCGGGTAATTCCCCTGTTGGAACAGCTCAACCCCTCAGTGAAGGAGGCCATCCATCGCACCTCTCAACATTTGACGGAGGCGGAGAAGGTCTACACCTCCGCAATCACCGAGCAGACAGCTGCACTTTTTCAAGGTGGAGAAATCAATATCGACGCGTTGAAAAGAAGCCCCTCGCCATCTTCCCTCCTCTTTGAAATCCTCACGCCACTTGGATTTAATCCTTCCGTTATCGAGGACATCACTGAAAGCATCAATGCTACTCCAGGCAAGCAGTTTCTGGGCGACCGTTTCAGAGTGATCAAAGACCGGGAAGCCTTTCTGGTAACACCTCTTCCTGAAACTGAGATCGCCAACGTCTACACTGTTGAAGAGGATGCAACATCATTGAACAAGCCAATTATGATGCAGATCCGCTCCCTGGAGATGCCGGTGGTAGTTGAAAAGCACAAGTCAACCCTTACTGTTGACCGTGATCTGTTACACTTTCCTTTGCTACTGCGGCGTTGGCAGGCAGGCGACTGGTTCATACCCTTTGGCATGAAGGGAAGAAAGAAGCTAAGCGACTTTTTTACAGACCGCAAGATGAACCTGCGCGACAAAGAAGAGGTGTGGGTGCTGCTGTCGGGAGAAGATCTGGTCTGGATTGTAGGAGAGCGGCCCGACAACCGATTTCGGGTCACTGAGAAGACGAAAAGGGTGTTGCAGATAAGTATATGTCCCGAAAATGTGTAAAAAATGCCT
>JAAZLV010000051.1 GCA_012799155.1 Bacteroidales bacterium
GGCAACCTGGCCCGGGCCATATATGAAGGATTGAAGGAAGAGGAGGGGATGACATTCGCCTATTTTGCACGAAGTGACAAAGCGATGTCCATTCCTTTCCATGAGAAGCTGGAACAACTGGTTGATCATTCAGATGTGCTTTGGCTGGCAGTAAAGCCGCAGGATCTGGCGGGAATCCTTCAGCAACTGAAGGAGTCTGACCTCACAGGTAAGACAATCGTCTCACCCGTGGCAGGCAAAAGCATTGCCTGGATTGAACGGTACCTGGGAGCGGATCAGTTGATCGTGCGCATCATGCCCAACCTTGCCATGGCCTACCGTATGTCTGTAACCGCGTTCTGTACCAACAGACCCGGTGATGAGAAAGCAACCGGGATCTTCACACTGCTGGGAAAGCTGGGCAAGGCGGTGGATCTGGAAGAAAGTGGTTTCGATCTCTTCACCTCCGTCTTCGGGAGTGGACCTGCCTTTATCCTCTCCTTCATACAGATCTTCAAGCAGAAGATGCAGGAGTTCAGCCTGCCGGGGCCGTTGCTCGACGAGCTGTTGCTGGAGCTTACACGGGGCACCACACGCTACTTCACCGAGAACCAGAAGGCACACAGTATCGAGGAGTTGATTCGTAACATCACCAGCAAGGGGGGCACTACCCAGGCGGGACTGGAATACTTCAGGACCCATGAAATAGGGAAACATTTTGAAGGAGTGCTCGATGCTGCCCGCAATCGATCGGAAGAGATGAGCCGCAACGGCGACTAGAGCTAATTCAACCCTGCTGTTGCTGCTCTGCTTTTGCCTTGTAGGCAATGGCGTAGAAACGGATCTGCTTGATCACCGAGAGCAGTCCGTTGGAACGGGTGGGCGACAGATGTTCGGTGAGTCCGATCTCTTTCAGAAAGCGCAGCTCACTGCCAATGATCTCATCAGGAGTGCGACCGTTGAAGACACGCAACACCAGGGCCAGCAGCCCTTTCACGATGATGGCATCGCTCTCCGCCTGAAACCAGAGTCTCCCGTCACGGTAGTCGCTCTGCAACCATACACGGCTCTGACACCCCTCAATGATATTGGAAGGTGTTTTATACTGCTCATCCAGCGGTGCCAGGGCATTCCCCTGCTCGATGATCACCGCATATTTGTCCATCCAGTCATCGTAGATGCTGAACTCATCAATAATTTCCTGTTCTGTCTTGTCTATTGTCTGCATAATCTAAAAATAATCTTAACCGCTCACCCCCGGGAAATCCATTTCACTTTTCGGTGTAGAGCAGTTCAAGCACCGTCTGACCCACAGCCTTCAGCGTGTTGCGGTCGATGTTGCGCATGTCGTCATTCAACGTATGCCAGTGAGGACCGAAGCCGGTGCGGGTATCTCTTTTCAGGTTGATGATATTGATGCTGGGAGCTCTTTTCATCTCATTCACCGGCACATGGTCGTCAGTGATGTACCCACCCTGTTGCAGGGGGAAGAAGTTGCCGTAACCCATCTTGTGGGCAGTGCTCCAAACCCGCTCCACCATTGAGGGCGCATACTGCAATGAATACCCCTCTTTGAGGAAGGAGGCACCGGCAGAACCCACCATATCGAGCAGGATCCCATACTCGGCACGGTAATCCTCCACGTGAGGTTGCTCCGCCCAGTAGCGTGATCCCATGCACCACCAGTCGCCGGTCACCTGTTGTTGTCCGAACGAAGGTTGTCCCCAATCCTCCAGGTCGAAGAAGATGATGTCGACACCCACCTCCAGCGGTTGTTGCTGCAGCTGACGGGCAATCTCGAGCAACACCCCCACCCCGCTGGCACCATCGTCGGCACCGGCGATGGGTTGTTGCTGGCGCATCGGATCGCTCTCCTCATCGGCAAAGGGGCGTGAGTCCCAGTGTGCGAAAAGCAACACCCTTTTCTCCTTCTCCGGCGCATAGCTGCCAATGATGTTCCGGATAGGAAGATCCTTCCCGTCGTAATGGGTCACCTGAGCACGTTGCTCGGTCACCACTGCTCCGAAAGATGTGAGCTTCCCGGCAAGGTAATCGCCACATGCTTCATGTGCCGATGTACCCGGCACACGGGGACCGAAGGCCACCTGTGCTTCCACATAGCGATAGGCACTGTCGGCAATGAAAGCCGGTGACTGCGGTTGATACACTTCTGCCACGACGCTCTTCTTCCCCGACTGGCAAGAGTTACATGATACGGTAAGCAGCATCCCTGCTGTCAATGCAATAAACATTGAAAATATGCCTACTCTTTTCATCCCTCTGTCTTTATTTCTTTTTCAATCCCCTTATTTCAAAATATCCTTCACCTGCAACTACCTGTTACGTTGGTAGGTAAAATCATAGATCCCCATATTGGTATAGGTCTCGCGCAAAGCTTCCTCGTCGTCGGAGATCACCAGCAGCTTGTCTCCGGCATAAAGAGCCGTTTGGCCTGTAGGAACAAAATACTGTTCATCCCGTTTTACCATCACCACCAGTGTCTTGTCGGGCAGGGGCATCTCGAGCAGGTTCTTTCCGTACTTCAGCGTCTCTTCAGAGATCTCGATCTCTGTCATTGCCGACTTGATCTCCTCAGAGAACTCCACGTCGAAGTCTTCAAACGCTTTGAACTTCGACGGTTTGTCGGCCAGCTTCAGCCACTTGGCCACCAGAGGCAACGAGGTGCCCTGCACCAGAAGGGAGACAATGGTAATGACGAAGACCATGTTGAAGATCCATCTCGCATCGGGGATACCGGCGGCCAGGGGCAGGATGGCAAAGATAATGGGTACGGCACCTCTTAAGCCAACCCAGGAGACATACAGCTTGTCCTTGAAACCGATCTTCCGGAAAGGAGCAAGGGTTAGAAACACCGTGAGGGGGCGGCCTACTAAGATCAGGAAGAAAGAGACAATGACCGCCGGCACCAACACAGGGATCAGTTCAGCCGGGTTGACAAGCAGACCCAGCGTGAGGAACAGCAGTATCTGACTCATCCAGGCAAAACCATCCATGAATTTCATGGAGGTGCGCTTGTGAGAGAACTTGGCATTGCCGATCACCAGTCCCGCAATGTAAACAGCCAGATAACCATTCCCTTTCAAAAAGTAGGTGGCTGCAAAGATGAAGATGCCCAGTATCAACAGGAGAATGGGGTAAAGAGAAGCGTTGTCCATCCGGATGCGGTTGATGATGCTCACCGCAGCCTTCCCTCCCAGGTAACCGCAGGCTGCACCCACCGTGAGTTGTATCACGGTTTGCAGCAGCACCATGCCAATCTGTGGTTCCGTACCCGACTGGATGATGCCCATGAACATGATGGTGAGCATGTAGGCCATCGGGTCGTTGCTTCCACTCTCCAGCTCAAGCATCGGCCGCAGGTTGTTCTTCAGCACCAACCCTTTGGAGCGGAGAATACCGAATACCGATGCCGAATCGGTAGAGGAAAAGGTGGAGGCCAGCAACAGCGCTGTCAGAAAACCGATTCCCAGTCCGGCAAACATGTGTCCCGACAACCACCAGATGAAGAAGCCTGTTACAAGCGCCGTGATGAGCACCCCCAGGGTGGCCAGCACTACTCCCGGCCCGATCACCGGTCTGATCTCGTTGAACTTCGTATCGAGTCCACCCGAGAAGAGGATGATTGTCAGACAGATGGTTCCTATCATCTGTGCAGTTTGCACATTCTCGAATTGCAGGCCGAAACCGTCCGATCCGAAGACCATCCCCACCAGCAGGAACAGCAACAGCACCGGCACACCAAAGCGGTGTCCCGCCTTTCCCAATAGCATGCTGATGAAAAACAATACCGAGCCCGTAAGCAATAATAATTCTGCACTTATAGTCATGTTCACATGTAGTTTTATTGAGTAAGGTGGATTCCTGATTCAGTCACGGTTAGCGTCGCATTGAGGCCCATCAGCAGGGGATAATTCGCCCTCACATGACCTGTCGGGAATCCGAAACAGAGCGGGAGATCAGCCTCTTTCACCACATCATGCAGCGACTGCAGCAGGGAAGAATGCATCTCTGGATCCTCCTTGTAGTCGGTAAACTGCCCAATGATCAAGCCCCCGATCCGGTCAAAAACACCGGCCAGGTACAGTTGATGGATCATACGGTCCACCTTGTAAGGTTCCTCACCGATATCCTCGAGAAAGAGAATCCCGCCTTTGGGTATCTTTGCATATTTCGTGCCAAGAAGAGAGGTGAAAACCGAAAGATTGCCACCAAAGAGTCGTCCGGTTACCGTACCTGGTCTGTTCAAGTGCTGGTGTTCCACTACAGGTAGCTCATAGTGCAACGACCTGCCGAA
>JAAZLV010000351.1 GCA_012799155.1 Bacteroidales bacterium
AAGGATTCTTTACTTCGATGCGCTGCACCACCTGTTGCTCATCCCCCGGTTCAATTGCTATCTGCGTTTCAGCTCCGCTCTCTTCGCCCTTAATCTTTGTCGAGAGGGTGATGTTTTGAGGAGCGTCCGCATCATTCCTCACAAGCGTCGTGATCTCCACAACCGCCTCATCCCCGTTCACCTGCGGAGTGGTGATCCCCACGCCCCAGTGTTTGATGTGAACTTTCTCTGTTGCGATAAGCCAAACATGCCTGTAGATGCCCGACCCGGAGTACCAGCGGCTGTTCTTCTGATTCCCATTGTCCACGCGGACGGCAATCACATTCTCTTCGCCCGGCTTCAGGTGAGGTGTCAGGTCATAGAGAAAAGAGGCATACCCATAGGGGCGCACACCCAGCGAGGCACCGTTGATGAACACCTCCGAGTTCTCGTACACCCCTTCAAAGTAGACAGAAATCTTTTTGTCCCTCCAGTCGGAAGGCGCTTTAAAACTCTTCCGGTACCAACCAATCCCGGTAGGCAAATAGCCCCCATCGTTCCCTGCCGGATGAAGCGCATCGAAATCACCCTCAATGCTCCAGTCGTGGGGCAAATCAAGTAGCCGCCAGTCGTCGTCATTGAAGCTTGCCGCTGAAGCCTCCTGCAGATCACCCAGATAAAACTTCCAGTCAAAATCGAACAACTGTTTCCGTTCAAACTCTTCACTTTGCTGATTCGTGCCCGAACAGCCTGCCAATAAAACAGCTATGGCAACAAGGATGATTTGTAATTGTGTTTTCATATGAAATCATTAACTTGATATATCAAAGAACCGCTGGAAAAACTCCTTGATCTTGGAGAGCACAGTCTCCCGTTTCAGTGATCTTTCACCTGAAGGAGTGAAGCGTGATACCGGGGGAAGTACCCTGGTGATGGCTGTTCCCGTTTCCTGCACGTAGCCATCGCGGAATGCGCTCTCAATGTATCGGAAAGTCTCCTCCTTGTTGAGGTTCTCTTCAGCGATGATGCGTTCCAGCTCTTCACGCTTCTTCTTTTCCACGAACGACTGCCAGCTCTCATCCACGTCGTTTGACGGGGCAAGTGATGATATGAACTGATCTATCAGGTCTTTCTTGCTCCTCAGCTCCAGGCTGGAGCCTACCGCCTTGTTGATCTTGACGATGATCTCGGTGTCCTTTGAATTGCCTTCATGGTACTGCCTAATCAGTTCAAGGATGTAATCAATGTTGATCTCCACCTGCTTGATCAGCTCCATCTCAAACACGATGTCATCGTTGATGTTTTCGCTGTCGCCACGCTCCTTGTTGCGGAACTCGTGATAGAGGTTGATGTACATGCTGTGATAATCCTGCACATCCCTCTCCGTCAGGATCTGCCTCTCCTCAAACTCATCGAAGGTGGTCAGAATGTTTCGGAACTTCAGGATCGCACTGTAGAGACGGATGAACTCTTTCTGATTCTTCTCCCCGATGATCATCTCCCCCACGGGGAAGTGATCCAGCAACCCGTCCACCAGCTCAGCATAACCTTTTACTTCTTTCTCTCCATCCTTGTAGCCGTTGTAATACTCCTCGAATGTTCTCAGCAGCACGATGCCGCCCGCATCCTTGTCCCCGAAGAGGGCGATGCTCTCGTTGGTGGCCTCTTCCAGGTTGCGGAAGCAGACGATGTTGCCGAAGGTCTTCACAGAGTTCAGGATGCGGTTGGTGCGAGAGTAAGCCTGCAACAACCCGTGTAGGCGCAGGTTCTTGTCCACCCACAGCGTGTTGAGCGTGGTGGCATCAAATCCCGTCAGGAACATGTTTACCACGATCAGCAAATCAATCTCCCTGTTTTTTACCCTTTCCGATACATCTTTGTAATAACCCTGGAACTTGTCACTCGAAGTGTCAAAATTCATCTTGAACATGGCATTGTAATCCTGCATCGCAGCCTCCAGGAAGTCACGGGAGCTCTGGTCAAGCAAGGTGGTATCCTCCGGATTCTCATCCCCCAGGATCCCATCCACATCCTCGTTGGCTGCATAGCTGAAGATCGTAGCCACTTTCAGTTGCTGGTCGCCCGGCAAGCCTTCCAGTTGTCTCCGGAACTCGGTGTAATATTTCTTTGCCACATCGATCGAGGTGACGGCAAAAATGGAATTAAACCCAGCCAGGCGTCGGTCTTTCAGCTTGTAGAAACTATTTCTCTTGGTCTTCTGATCGAAATGCTCACGGATGTAGGTAACCACATTCTTGATCCTCTCAGGCGATGCCAATGCCCTTTCGCGGTCAATGTCCCACACCTTCACATCCTTGATGTTCTCCTCTTCGCGCATGGTACGGATGTACTCAATCCGGAAGGGCAGCACGTTCTTATCGTTGATGGCGTCCACGATGGTATAGGTGTGGAGCTTGTCGCCAAAAGCCTGCTCCGTGGTGCTCAGGTCAATCCTGCCGCCTCTGCTCGCGTTCACGGCAAAGATGGGCGTACCGGTAAATCCGAAGAGGTAATACTTCTTGAACGATTTCTTGATGGCAAGGTGCATTTCGCCGAACTGAGAGCGGTGGCACTCATCGAAGATGATCACCACAGGCTTTCCGTATACCGGGTGGTTCTTGTGTTTGCCCACAAGAATGGAGAGCTTCTGGATGGTGGTGATGATGATGCGTGCAGTTGGGTCCTCCAGCTGTTTCTTCAGCTTGGCAGTACTGGTGTTGCTGTTGGCCGCCCCCTTCTCAAACTTGTCGTATTCTATCATGGTCTGATGGTCAAGATCCTTGCGATCCACCACAAACAACACCTTGTCGATGAAGGGAAGTCTGCTCGCCAACTGAGCCGTTTTAAAAGATGTGAGCGTTTTCCCGCTGCCGGTAGTGTGCCAGATATACCCGCCCGCCTTGATTGTTCCGAAGCTCTTGTAATTGTGCGAAACGTTAATCCTACCCAGGATCCTCTCTGTTGCGACAATCTGGTAGGGGCGCATCACCAGCAACAGTTTCTCCGAAGTGAACACGCAGTACTTCGTGAGGATGTTGAGAATGGCATGCTTGGCAAAAAAGGTGTTGGTGAAGTCCAGCAGATCAGTGATGGGGCGGTTGCTGGCATCTGCCCACCAGGAGGTAAACTCGTAGCTGTGGCTGCTCTGCTTCCCCTTTTTTGGTTTGCTGCTCTCCTGCTCCTTGATGTGCGAGAAGCGCGTGGTGTTGCTGTAGTACTTGGTGTAGGTGCCGTTTGTGATGACAAAGAGTTGCACGTACTCAAACAACCCGCTGCCTGCCCAGAAGCTCTCCCGGCTATAGCGGTTGATCTGATTGAATGCCTCTTTCAGGTCAATGCCGCGACGTTTCAGCTCGATGTGTACCAGGGGCAATCCGTTTACGAGGATGGTCACATCGTAACGATGCGCACGACCGGGATCCGATTCTTTGGCTTGGTCTTTGTCACTGTCCACATACTGGTTGATCACCTGCAGGCGGTTGTTGTGTATGTTCTCCTTGTCAATCAGGTAGATGTTCTTGATGGTGCCATCGTCACGTGTGAGCAGTTGAATGTGATCTTCCTGAATGATGGTGGTCTTATCCTCAATGTCGTAGTTCCTGTTCGCGATCCTGTTGTTGAAAAACTGCTCCCATTCCGGGTCTGTGAACGCGTAATCATTCAGCTGTTCCAGTTGTTCTCTCAGGTTTTGGATCAGTTCCTTCTCGGTGGTGAAGGGAAGGTATTCATACGCCTGCATCCGTAGCTGCTCGATGAGAGACTTCTCGAGAGCAGCCTCCGACTGGTAGGCCGATTCTTTGCGCACCATCGGCAGGTACTCCGATACAACGGTGCTTTCAGGATTCTCGACTACAAGGTTATATTGGCTCATCTTTATTTCAATAGTTTGCGTTTTTCCACTCCCTGTAAAACATTCATTTGCCCAATGGCAAAAGGTTGGCATTACTCCATCTTTGAGGCGGGAATGTAAAGGCATTTAAACCGGCTTGTGTTCTAAACCCCTC
>JAAZLV010000352.1 GCA_012799155.1 Bacteroidales bacterium
CAGGAGGATTATGACCCGCGCAAAGATCTCTCCTCATTTCGTTTTCCCACAATGAACCTGTTGAAGGTTTACAACACCTCCGACAGGGCTGTCGACATGAAAGAGCAGAACGACAACAAGGAGAAAATCATCCACACGCTTCGCAACTATGGCATCGAAATCACCTCAATCAAGGCAACCGTGGGTCCCACCATCACCCTCTACGAGATCGTACCTCAGGCAGGCGTGCGCATCTCCAAGATCCGCAACCTCGAAGATGACATCGCGCTGAGTCTGTCGGCCCTTGGCATCCGTATCATCGCGCCCATGCCGGGCAAGGGAACCATCGGCATTGAAGTGCCCAACAAGGATCCTCAGATCGTTTCCATGCAGTCGGTGATCTCCTCACGTCGCTTCCAGGAGTGTGATTACGATCTGCCGGTAGCACTTGGTAAGACCATCACCAACGAGGTATTCATTTTCGACCTCACCAAGATGCCTCACCTGCTGGTGGCAGGTGCCACTGGACAGGGTAAGTCGGTAGGTCTGAACGCAATCATCACCTCACTACTCTACAAGAAGCACCCCTCGGAGATGAAGATGGTGCTGATAGACCCCAAAATGGTGGAGTTTAACATCTACTCCACCATCGAGAAACATTACCTTGCCAAGCTCCCGGATGAGGAGAAGGCAATCATCACCGACGTGACCAAGGTGACACAAACCCTCAATTCACTCACCAAGGAGATGGACGATCGCTATGAGCTGCTGATGAAGGCACATGTGCGTACCGTAAAGGAGTACAACGAGAAATTTGTGAAACGACGTCTTAACCCGGAGAAGGGACATCGCTATATGCCATACATCGTGGTTGTAATCGATGAGTTTGGGGATCTGATCATGACCGCCGGCAAAGAAATCGAAATGCCCATCGCACGCATCGCACAGAAGGCAAGAGCCGTGGGAATGCACATGGTGATTGCCACCCAGCGTCCCACCACCAACATCATCACCGGCACCATCAAGGCCAACTTCCCGGCCCGTATGGCATTCCGGGTAACCTCTCAAATAGACTCACGCACAATCCTCGATATGAGCGGTGCCAATCAGTTGATCGGCCGCGGTGACATGCTCTTCTCACAAGGAAGCAACCTGATTCGCATTCAGTGTGCTTTCGTAGACACCCCCGAAGTGGAGGAGATCACCCAGTACATCGGCAAACAGAACGGCTACGATAGGGCTTTTGCGCTGCCTGATGTGGCAACAGAGGTTGATACGGCACCTGGCGCAGTAGACCTGAACGACCGAGATCCGCTTTTTGATGAGGCTGCACGTCTGATTGTGGTGCACCAACAGGGATCTACCTCCCTAATTCAACGCAAGTTCTCCATAGGCTACAATCGTGCCGGACGACTGATGGATCAGTTAGAGGCTGCCGGTATCGTAGGAGCCACCCAGGGTAGCAAGCCGAGGGATGTCTTTATCGCAGACGAGTATTCACTGGAGAAACTGCTCTCCTCACTGCACTGAGAGCATACAAAATCTTCGGATTCGAATAGCACTCATGGAATCTACGCTTAGTGTTGTCAACATTTGCTTTAAACCGGTGCTCCTCTTTTTTGTCTAAACGGTAAACCCATTAAAAAGGATCAGGATGAAAAAAAGAAATATATTCACCATATCGGTTTTACTCATCACCATCATGGTGCATGCGCAACAGCCTTCTACCGAAGCAAAAACACTGCTCGACAAAACCTACGCATCTTTTCAGGCATCAAAAGGTATCCGCCTCACTTTTCGTGCTGCCACCCTCGATAGCGATGACAGCGAACTAACGGCGATGGAGGGCACAGCATTTATAAAAGCTGACAAATTCAGGCTCGAAACCGACCAGATGGATGTATGGTTCGATGGCTCTACGCAGTGGGTATTTATGAAAGAGGTGAACGAAGTGAACATCAGCTCCCCAACACGGGATGAGATTACAGCTGTCAGCCCCTTGGCCTTGCTGGGTATCTACCGCAACGGCTACATCCTTACTGCTCCAGTCAACAAGCACATCAACAACAAACAGGTTAAATCAATCAGTATGGTGCCAACAGTTGGAAATATGGAGTATAAAGAGGTTGTAGCCGTAATCGATCAAAAGAGCCATACACTGGTGCAGGTGACGCTGACCATGCGTAACGGCACAAAACAACGTATCGACATTTCAGACTACAATGCCAACCACAACTTCAGCGACGGGGAATTTCGCTTCGATAAAAACGGTTATCCCAATGTCGAGATAATCGACCTGAGATAAACATCAGGGGATGCAACTCCCTCCATATTTTCCATTTACCGCGGATAGATATTGCAAATATAGGTTCCCGGTCTGAGAGAATATTCGTACCTTTGAATCAATTATTCAACCAAACCCCTTCTCTAGATGACCACCTGACAGAGAAGGTTTTAATTGCAACGAAACATATGAACGAGAAAGTAAGATGCCTGATCATCGGATCAGGACCGGCTGGCTACACTGCCGCCATCTATGCATCAAGAGCCAATCTGGAACCGGTGCTCTACGAAGGGATGGAACCTGGAGGACAGCTGACCACCACAACTGAGGTGGAGAACTTTCCAGGATATCCGGAAGGCATCACAGGTCCCGAGATGATGGAAGACCTGAAAAAACAGGCGACCCGCTTTGGCGCCGACGTACGTTCGGGAAGAGCTACTGCTGTCGATTTCTCAGTACGCCCCCTGCAGGTGACAATCGATAATGAAAAGGTGATCGAAGCCGATACGGTGATCATCTCCACCGGTGCCACCGCAAAATACCTGGGCCTGGATGACGAGAAGAAATATGCGGGACAGGGTGTCTCAGCATGTGCCACATGTGACGGTTTCTTCTACCGCAAGAAAAAAGTAGCTGTAGTGGGTGGTGGCGATACTGCCTGCGAGGAAGCCACATACCTGGCCGGATTGGCCGAGAAGGTCTATATGATTGTACGCAAGCCCTATCTTCGTGCTTCACAGATCATGCAGGATAGGGTATTGAACAATCCAAAGATAGAGGTTCTTTTCGAGCACAATGCAGTAGGTCTCTTCGGCGAAAAAGGTGTGGAAGGTGTGCATCTGGTTAAACGAATGGGCGAAGCAGATGAAGAGCGGTACGACATTGCAGTTGATGGATTCTTCCTGGCAATCGGACACAAGCCCAACACCGATATCTTCAAGGAGTATGTGAAACTCGACGAAGTAGGATACATCAACACGGAAGCTCCAACCACCAAGACCAACGTGGAGGGTGTTTTTGCCTGTGGTGATGTGGCCGATCCCATCTACCGTCAGGCTGTCACAGCTGCCGGTACAGGGTGTCGTGCAGCCATGGATGCTGAACGCTATCTCACCGAAAAAGGAGCTTGAAGGTAGCCTAATGAGCTATTTCAGAACAAACGACTCCCTGTAAAGCACAGGGAGTTTTTTGTTGTCTGAACAGGCTGAGAGCGAAAAAAAATGATTACATTTGCTACTGATTCACCAATATGCATTATTCATGAAGAAAACGCTTCTTTTACTATGGTTTCTCTCTAGCGTTCTTTTATCCCAGGCTCAGCTTTCAGAGGCCACTTACCGTGAGGGCAATGACTCGCTTAGCCTGAAAAATCAACATGCCATGTTTCGCATTAGCGGCTTTACCGGACTATCCGTAGCACAAGTGGGTGAGGGTAAATATGAACAGATAGGAGATATATTGGTCATTCACACCGGGGAGTATTCAGGTGAAAAATCCTCTTCCCTTACACTACCTGCATCACGCAAAGACAGCTGCATGGTGGAAGTTGTAGGTAGTAACAATTATCCATTATACCCAATTCTGGTTGAGTCATATAGTAAATCGGGCAAGTTGCTGGAAGGAAAGGTAACATCTCAGGAAGGAAAGCTGTTTTTCACAGAAACGGAAAAGATCGGTTCAATCGTTGTATCAGCTTTGGGATATCATACCCACCGTCTACTATTTGAACCGGACCTTGACTACCGGGTTCAGCTCGCAGAAAACGAGATCATTGAAAACAGGGAAGTGGTTTTTAAATGCAACATCCTCGATGAGGAAACCATCTCACTGTTAATGTTGAGTGATAACTTCAAAGCTGGCAAAGATCGTGACCGTGAATTGCAAAAGTTACTCAAGAAAGCCCGCCGCAACAACAAGATAGACAAACGGATGAAAAAAGTGTACGTCCCTTACGAACGGAAGTTCTAGAAAGGGAGATTGTCAGGAAAGCAGTTGTCGCACCTTTTCTGAGACTACCCGTCCCTCTGCTCTTCCGGCCAACCGTTGAGTAGCGACTGCCATTACCTTTCCCATCTCTTTCATTGAGGCAGCACCTGTCTCTGCAATAATATCCTTGATGATTGCTGTCAGTTCCTCGTCGGCAAGTTGTGCTGGTAGAAACTCCTGGATTACCTTTATCTGTTCCAGCTCTGGTTCTGCCAAGTCGCTCCTTTTCTGAGAAGCATAAATCTCAGCACTTTCTTTACGCTGTTTCACCATTTTTTGCATGATGGTCACTGCTGCTTCATCGGTAATCTCTTCGGGAGCATCCTTGGCGGTTCTTGCTTCCAGCAACTCCTTCTTAATCCCGCGCAACGCTTCCAATCGAACTTTATCTTTGGCCAGCATCGCCTTTTTAATCTCTTCGCTTATTAAATCTAAAAATGCCATATGCGGTTCTCCTTTATTGATTACAACCGAATTCATTTTGTGCAAACTTTCACACACTCAATCAAACAACAATCCTGATGCCTGAAGAGCATCGTTTTTGAAGATTCTCGGATTAAAATCCGGTTCACGTTTGAAGACAGGTGTCTTCTCAAGTGCCTCCAGCACCTTGTCGTCGTCCAGTTCATCGATGCTAAGCACAAAGGGTTCCAAACGATAGTTGACGGTAGTGAGTGATTTCAGACCCTTCTTGCCGTAGTATTTCTCTATCAGCTCTTTGTCCTTCCTATTCTGCTCAATCCTGGCATCCTGCTCAATCTGGCGCTGTATCTCCTCAGCCTTGGAACGCTCCTGATGTTGCTCTTCAATGCCAGGCACATCTGTGATGGAAAAGCCGGTAGCCAACAGTGTCACTTTTACCTCCTGATCTAGTTCCTCCTCAACGGCTGCACCCCAGATCACCTCTATCTCCCTGCTGAACTTCGACATGAAGTCGTGCAATGCATTCATCTCCTCCATCATCAGAGGGTTCTCCTGGCCGAAAGAGAGGTTTATCAGTATCTTCTTGGCACTGAATACATCGTTATTGTTCAACAACGGAGAGTGGAGTGCATTGCGGATAGCATCG